>JAYVOV010000217.1:0-7505 GCA_043757735.1 Burkholderiaceae bacterium | reverse complement strand
CAGACCGACCTCGCATCGGCCAGACTCGCGGAGCTGTACGCGATCGAAGACATCGCGGCGTCTGCGGCATTCATGCGGGTCGATCCAGCACGTCGGCTGTATCTGTGCCGCTGTACGCATTGGATCGAGACCGACGTGCACGCCTGTACGGCGCCCGAGTTCAACCCCTACACCGATCCCGACGTACCGTGGGCCTGTGCCGGACATCCGGTGATGACGTTGCCGCATGATCTCGACGGTACCGTCATCGTCGACCAAGCCGTGTTGTTCGATGTCGTCATGGAAGGGCTTGGTGGCGTTTCGCCGATCCACGCGCGGACCGCCGATCCAGCGCGTGGCGATTGGGTGACTCGGCTCCACTCCCGGCTCGGACCCTCGGATGCGGCTGTTGTCGTGCGGGCGGCAAGAGCCGTCCTCAACGCGCCGCTACCGCGTGCACGCGCGGGCGCGCTGCATTTTTTTCGCGCGCGTACCGATGCCCTTGCACAGCAGGCCGTGCTGGCGCTGCTGCTCGCGCGCTCGCCGCTGATCATCGACGCTCCCGACACCGTCACTGCGTACCCGCAGGCCGACCCCACGCTGGAAGACGCGGCCTGGCGTGTGATCGAGTCGCTGGTTGCGACGCCCGGGCCCGCCCGCGCGTTCGCGCGCGCGCAAGCACTGACCGGACGTGGTCGGCGCGCCATCTTCACGGCGTTGGCCGCGCATGATGCTGCGTGGCTCATGGCAGCCATCGAGGATATTGTGCGAGCCGCTCCGGCGCTCGCACCGGATCTCAACGCCAGCCTCGGACGGCTGCCACCCGAGCTCCCTCGCAAGGCGATCCGTGACCGTCTCGTTGCCGCGGTCGCGTCGGCCCCGACCGCGTCTCATCCATCGGTCACCTCCGCGTTGCCCGCGGCTGGCTCGTGTTCGTTCGATCACGCACTCGACTATCCCGGCACGGTGATCGCCGCGTGGGATCATCAGAGCGACGACGCGATGGAGATGCGGCTGTACGCGGTGGACGCTGCCGGCGCGCACCACCTCGCCTCGCAGCACACCGCCGCCGATCAACGCGAGGCACTGCTCGAGAGGCTGCGCGAACGTGGCGTGCGCGTCGGCGGGGCGTGGCCATGGTCCGGCCACGTGTGGCTGATGGATGAGGCCGGGTTTGCGGTGTGGAGCGGCACGGCGTTGCTTGTCGATGCAACGCCTGCAGCGCTGCGTCTGCGCGATGGCGTCGTCCTCCCGCACGACGTGGCGGCCGTCGTCTCCTTCATCGATCCCGCCGACCCCAGTCACCGCGGCGTGCGCTGCGAATTGGTTGGCGGTAGATCGAGAGTTGTCGCCGAGGAGTTCGCTGCGCCGCGACAGGTGGTGTTCGACGAATTGGATACATTCGACGACGACGTCCGCTGGGCCCTGTACGTGGGCTACGGCCTCGCGATGTGGCTCGATGTGCCGCACGTGCGTTTTGACGGCGGCATCAGAAACGGCGACGCTCGGCTGGTTGCCGCCGCGGCACGCGCGCTCGCCGCGGCGGTCGATGCGCTCCCTGCCTGCGGCGCGTTCGACGAGATCGTGCGTGTCGTCGGCTCGTTCCGCCAGAGCCGCGACCTGACACTTCGTGTCGCATCCGACGGCGAGAGCGACGGCTAGTTCACCGAGGCGAATGCCTGACTGCACGCGGCGCCGCTTGCACAGACAATGTCGGCGGTGTTCGAATGGCTCGTCACTTTGCCGTCGCCCGATTGCTGAAGGTTCAATCGGCCGTCGTGCGCCCTCCCGTTTTGCATAGGGTTTTCCCTGGCCCCATACTGGCGCGTCCGGGCTAGGAAGGCAGCCCGCCATGAGGGCCATCTGTGAGTGTGTCAGGCCACGCCGAATGCGCACGCAGACTGGCGGCACTGACCTCCCGGACCTGGCCAGGAGATCCGCGCATGAACATCGTTCGTTCAGTCTTCCGGGGGCCGATGCGCGGTGGGCGCCCCGTCACTTCCGATGACAGGGCCGGCATCGGCCCGACCCTGGCGTCGACACCATCGAGTTCGATCCTGCGCTGGTCGGCCGTCACGCTGGTTGCGCTTCTCGTCGCAGGCTGCAGTCTGACGGGACCTCCCGTGCCGGTAGCGCCGCCGGTGCCACCACGTGCCGCCGAACCCGTGTGCGAGCCCTGCGTGGTGCTCAAGGCGCAGATCGCCCGCCAGCAGCACGAGCTCGCCGCGCGCGAGGCGGAACTGAGCGACCTGCGCGCGCAGCGTGGCGAGCAGGCCAGGGCGCTCGAAGATTTCGCCAGGCAGACCGCGCGCGCGCAATCCCGCCCAAGACGCCTGGCCACGCGGGTCACTGCGGCGTCCTACATCGCCGAGGTCGAGGTCGCGCTGACCGGCGCACGCGCAATGCGGATCAGCGACGCCGCGCAGGCGCGGCTGGCACAGGCGCAGGAACTGCTCGATTCGTCCAAGGAACCGTTCGCGCAAGAAGACTACGACGGGGCGATCGAGAGTGCCAGCCGGGCAGCCGACCTGATCGCCGGGGCATTGGAAGTCGCGGCCCGTCCGGTGCCGCCGCTGCGCCCGGTGCCGGTCGCGTACTTCGCGAGCCCGACACCGATGCGGGTCAAGGGCGACAGCTTTCTGCGCGACGGGCCCAGCCCGAAGGCCGCGGTGCGCGGGGTGCTCAAGGGCGGGACCACGGCGATGGGACATGCCCGACGCGGCGACTGGATCCGGGTCGCCAGCGCCGATGGTCGCTCGGGCTGGGTTTACGGGCCGCTGCTGATGCCTCGATAGGGCGGGCCAGGGGGCTCGACCGCGGTTGCGCTGTCGGCCCCGTCGGGCTCACCAGCCCTGTCGGGCGCATCGGCGCAGTGCACCCGGTTGCGGCCCGCGTGTTTGGCTGCGTACAGTGCGCCGTCCGCACGGGCGATGACTTCCGCGGGGCCGGTGTCGGTGTCGCGGCAGCGGGTGACGCCCAAGCTGATCGTGACCGACACCGGCTGGTCGTTGAGTACGATCTGCGCGCCCTGCACTGCCACGCGGATGCGTTGCGCGGTGTCGAGCGCTCCCTCCAGCGTGGCTTCGACCAGCACCACCGCAAACTCCTCGCCGCCGTAGCGTGCCACCTGGTCGACGCTGCGGATGCAGCGGCGCAGAGCGCCCGCGACTGCGATCAGCACCTGGTCTCCACCGGGATGCCCATGCCTGTCGTTCAGGGATTTGAAGTGATCGATGTCGATCATCAGCAGTGCGAAGGGCCGGTGCTGACGATGGAACAGCGCGAACTGCTCGATCAGGATCAAATCGAGCTTCTTGCGGTTGTACAGGCCGGTCAGCCCGTCGGTGACCGACAGCTCCTCGAGCATCCGGTTCTGCTGCTCCAGTGCCTGCTTGGCGGCCTCGACTTCATCGTGGCTGCGCTGCAGCCTGACGACCATCGAATTCATCGCGCGCACCAGCCGCCCGAGTTCGGTGGTGCGCGTGGGCCTGAGGTGCACGCTCAGGTCGCCATCGGCGATCTGGTCGACCGCGCGCAGCAGTCCCTCGAGCGGCTTCACGATCGAGCGGGCGATCCAGTAGGCCGAGATGCCGACCAGCACGGTCAGTGCGATCGTCAGTCGTGCGAACAGATCGAGCAGGTGCTGGCGCTCGCGATTGACGTCGGCATTGGCGCGTTCGGCAATGACCCACAGTGGCGAGGCGCCCGGACGACCGGTGAGGCCCACCACTTCGCCCCCGCGATGGCCCCTGTAGGTCACGGGCTCGCCGGGGCGCGCCTGCATGTCCTGCAGTGGCTGGGGATCGATACGTGCAAGGCCGGTGGCTGCACTGTGCGTGCCCAGCAGCGGCGTACCCGTGGGTGTGATCAGCACGACCTCTGCCACCGAGGTCCGGGCGATCGCGTCCAGCCGGCCCTGCAGGCCGCCGAGGTCGACGATCGCCGCGAGCGTGCCCAGCAGCGCGTTGCTGCTCGACCAGATCGGCACGAGCACGGTCATCGTCGCGGTGGCGCGGGCGCTGTCCCATTTCGGCGCGAGCTGAACGGGGCCGCCGCTCGCACTGCGATCTGTCCAGGCGGCGGGCAGCCCGACCGGCGCGGGCGCTGCGGCACTGCTGGCGACCGGTTTGCCGGCGCTGTCCAGCACGCTCAGCTCCAGGATCGCGTCGAGATTGTCCTGCAGCGAACGCAGAAAAACTTCGATCTCGCGCGGGCCGATCCGCGGCGACCCCGGCGCGGGCGGATCGCGCGACAGGCCCTCCAGAATCGTGTTGGCATTGGCGAGCGCGCGCAGATCGTCGACGTGCTTGGCGACCCACAGACTCAGTTCGCTGCGCGCGTAGTTGTGCAGCGTGCGCAGTCCGACGGCCACGTTGCCGCCGACCAGCGCCTGGTAGCGCTGGTAGGTGAGCAGTCCCAGACCCATCGACGGCACGAGAGTCGCCAGCACCGCGAAGGCCAGAATCCTGCTCTTGATGCTCCTGAATCCGATCACGCTCTTCTCATCGCACCGGTCGGGCGGTCTCACCCGGTTCGCAAAGCATGCAGTGCCTGACCGGGGCCGGTCAATCGGGTGCCGCCGGGCGTCGACAATCGACCGTCGGGCGGTCAAGATGAACACCAGCAGCGCGGCCCGGCGATGTCGATCGCAACGAAGGCCCAATAAAGCAGACGGATCATCGGGGCACCTCAAATCTCATGCGAGCCGGGCGTGGAGATCCGCCATCGCGGACGGATCAAATCGATGACGAACCAGCAGCGACGCTGGCTCAGGCGGCGCCAAGCTGTAGAGCCAGCGATCGGGCACTTGAAAGCGGATCATTGTATGGACCGATGCTGGCCGGCGGACGCGATCGGTGATGCACGGCAGCGCGTGCATGTTGGTCAGTGGGGGTTATGGCGTGCGGCTGCGCTGGTTGGATGAATTCTGCATGGCCGACTACCTCTTTGATCCGATTCATTTTGCTTCACTCCTTTTTCGATTTGAGCCCGGTCACGAAATCTCAGACGCTACGCAAATGCCTAAGTAATAAACAGGCCACCGCTTTCACTTGCAATCGTGTTCCAGCAAACTGGTTATTCGCCTTGCCCGAGCAGCATGGTTTCCCACATTCATCGAGCGCCAATCGGATATGGGAGATGGCCCGGTTGCGTGCAGAGAATGCACGGCTTCGCATGGAGCGCGACATCCTGGGAAAAGCGACGGCGTACTTCGCGCGGGAATCGCTGTGAGGCCTGGTGGGCACACCCGCCAGTTGGCCGACGCCATGCTCAAGTACTACCGGGTGGGTGTCGGCTCGTTCCTGATTCGCGGATTCGACCCGGTGGGCGACACCACCGACTACGGGCGCGAGTTGATCCCGATGCTCAAGGAAGGCGCGCTGCGCATCGACCGCGAGATGGCCGTCACAGCGTGATCTTGGCCTCAGAAATGATGCGCCGTCACAGCACGAAGTCGTCGGGAATGATCTTGTCGAGCACGGCGGCTCGTCTGTGATCGGGAAGAACGCCTCGGTTTGAACGCTTACAGTGATACGAATCAGCTTTCGTCTGTGTCAGCGGCGTAGTCGTGCGATCAGTGCTGCTAACGCAAGAACCGGCCCAACGATGATCAAGTTTGAAATCAGACCTGCAAGAATGGCATCGCCAACGCTTGCCCCGCTGCTTGCCCCGCTGCTTGCCCCGCTGCTGGGCATGGTGGTGGGCAGGATCACGGCGACGAACAGCACCCCCATAGCCAACGGCAGGGCGCGTCCGGTCACTGCGGCTGTCCTGAGCATCGTGACCACAAGGGCGATGATCAGACCGATTCGAAACGGGTCGGTTAGTTGCTTAAGCACAAGCTCGCTCACGGCAGATCTCCTTTGTTTCAATTATCAAAGATTGAACTGAAGAGAGTCTAAGTGCTCTCCCGTGATTCAGTTGCCGAGGCGGGCCCGACGAGGCGCTTTGGAGCACCCGCCGAATCGCAAACATGCCGGACCGGGAACCCGAAGGCCCGGGTCGGGCAGTTGGATTTCCTTTTACTTGTCGCTGTCGCCAGCGAAGATATCTTTCTTGTGGGTGCCGCCCGGAACAAACAGCACGCCGATCACCACCGTCATTACCGCAATAACGATCGCGTACCACAAGCCCGAGTAGATGTTGCCGGTCTGGGCGGAGATCGCGAATGCGGTCGCCGGCATCAGGCCGCCGAACCAGCCGTTGCCGATATGGTAGGGCAGCGACAGGCCTGAGTAACGGATGCGCGTCGGGAACAATTCAACCAGCATCGCGGCGATCGGGCCGTAGACCATGGTCACCAGCAAGACCAGGTAGGTCAGGATCAGGATGATCGTAAGCTTTTGAGCGGTGAAGATATCGACGAAGTTCTGAGCCTTTGCAATGGTCGTGTTGTCGGCCGGCACCATCGGGTAACCCGCCTTCTTCAACGCCGCGTTCAGGCTGCCGTCGAAGGCAGCCTTGGCCTTCTTCAGGTCGTCGCCGGTCAGTTTGCCTGCGTCGTAGGATGGGATCTCCGATTCCCCAACCTTCACCACGGCCACAGTGCCCGGTGCAGCACCCTCAATCGTGCTGTAGTTCACCGAGGTACGAGCAAGCTGCGCCTTGGCGATGTCGCAAGAAGAGGAGAACTTGACCGTCCCTGTCGGGTTGAACTGGAACGAGCAATCTTCAGCCGCCACCTTCACCGTTACCGGGGTCTGGTGCGCAGCGTAGATCGCTGGATTGGCCGTCTTGGTCAGCATGTTGAACACGGGCAGGAAAGTGATCGCCGCCAGCAGGCAACCGGCCAGGATGATGGGCTTGCGGCCAATCCGGTCAGACAGTGCGCCAAAGAAGAGGAAGCCGCCCGTACCAAGAATTAGCGACCAGGCCACCATCACGTTGGCTGTGAAGCTATCTATCTTGATCACGTTCTGCATGAAGAACAGCGCGTAGAACTGGCCGGTGTACCAAACCACGGCCTGACCAGCAACGAGGCCGAGCAGGGCGATGACGGCGATCTTGCCGTTCTTCCAGTTGCCGAAGGCTTCGCTCAGCGGTGCCTTGGACGTGCGACCCTCCTCCTTCATTTTCTTGAAGGCGGGGCTTTCGTTCATCTGCAGGCGGATGTAGAGCGAAATCATCAGCAGGAAAATTGAGCCGATGAAGGGCACACGCCAGCCCCAGGCATTGAACGCTTTGACCATGGTCGGGTTGCCGTTGGCCATCAATACCGCGACACCGTCTTTCACCAGCGGTACATCCGGGTAGTTGCCATTGACGTAGCCTTGCACCGCCAGAATCACGATCAGCGACAGTAGCAGTCCCAAGGTCGCTGTGGTCTGGATGAAGGCCGTGAAATAACCGCGCTGGTTGGCAGGCGCATGTTCAGCGACGTAGATTGCCGCGCCACCGTACTCACCGCCCAGAGCCAAACCTTGCGCCATGCGCAGCAAGATCAGGATGACGGGCGCGGCAACGCCCCAGCTTTCGTAGTTGGGCAATATGCCAACCAGAAAAGTGGATATACCCATGATGACAAT
>JAYVOV010000216.1:0-7514 GCA_043757735.1 Burkholderiaceae bacterium | reverse complement strand
CGGTGACCTTGTCCGCTGTTGCCGGTCTGAGCCTCTGGGGCACGGCCGAGATCGCCTGGACCAATCTGGGTCTGGCAGTGCCTTTGTCGGCAGCAATGACCCTGATTGTGACATTGCTGATGCTCAACCTGACGGTCGGCTATTTTGTTGAAGGGCGTGCCCGGCGCGCCGTCGCTTCTCTGTTCGGCGAATATGTCTCGCCGGCGCTGGTCGAACGCATGGTGCGCGACCCCGCGCGCTATGCGGCGAGCGGCAGCGAGAACCGCGAACTCACCATTTTGTTCGTCGACATCCGGGGCTTCACCCGCATCGCTGAGACGATGCCGCCCGAGCGCCTGCGTGAATACATCAATGCGTTCCTGACTGCGATGACGGCGGTAGTGCACCGGTACGGCGGCACTGTCGACAAATACATCGGCGACGCGGTGATGGCTTTCTGGGGCGCCCCCCTGGATGACGAGCAGCACGCGGACCACGCGGTGGCGGCGGCGCTGGCCATGCTCGAGGAAGTTCATCGGCTCAATCGCGGCTTCGAGGAAAAGGGTCTGCCGCTGATGCGCGTGGGCGTGGGCATCAACACGGGCGAGGTCCGCGTGGGCGATATGGGTTCGCGTTTGCGGCGCACTTATACTGTGATCGGGGATGCGGTCAACCTCGCGTCACGTTTCGAGGCATTGACCAAGCAGTACGACGCGTCGATCATCGTCGGCGAGACGACAGTGGCACAAGCAAGCGGTCATCGGTTCGCTGCACTGGGCAAAGCCCAGGTCAATGGCCGCACTGAGCCGGTTATGGTGTATTCGCCGTCTTCGCTGGCGCTGCGCGACACGATGCCGATGACCGACGCGCAAAAGCCCACGCCATCCCACGCCGAGGAACGGGTCAATGCAGGTGCGCGTATTGGGATGTAGCGGCGGAATCGGGGCGCGTGCTCGCACGACCTCTTTTCTCGTCGATCACGACATCCTGCTCGACGCGGGTACCGGCGTCGAAGACTTGAGCATTGAAGAACTGGCCGCGATCGACCATGTTTTTCTGACGCACTCGCATCTCGATCACATCGCGGCCTTGCCGCTGCTGGTCGATTCCGTTGGTGGTCTGCGCAATAAGCCGCTGGTCGTGCACGCGCTGCCCGAGACTATTCAGGCGCTCAAGACCCACATCTTCAACTGGGTGATCTGGCCGGATTTCACCGAGATCCCGCACTACGAACGGCCCTGGATGGTGTTCGAGCCGTTCGGCTTCGAGACGACCATCGAACTGCAGGGCCGCTGGGTGCGCAGCCTGCCCGCCAGTCACACCGTGCCGGCGGTCGGCTTTCATTTGTTCAACGAACGGGCCTCGCTGGTTTTCTCTGGCGATACGGGTCCCAACGACGAGTTCTGGCGGATCGTCAACAGTGTCGAGAACCTGCGCTACCTGATCATCGAAACCGCGTTCCCGAACCGCGATCGGGATCTGGCTGTGACTTCCCGGCATCTGTATCCGATACAGCTCGGCCAGGAGCTGGAGAAGCTCAAGCGTGAACCGCAGGTTCTGGTCACCCACTTGAAGCCATCCGACCGAAAGGTGATCGAACGAGAACTCGATGCCTGGGCCGGGCGCTTCGCGCCGCGTGTGCTCGAGCGCGGCGATATTCTCGAACTCTGACCCACGCGCGTCGCCGCAATTGGTGTGGTCGGGTTGACGCAAAAGCGCCCTGGACCTGCCGCTAATCGTCAGTTAGCCGATCACAGCCTTCAGGCTGATGGTGATTTCGTCACGCTGGCGGGGGATCGACGGCAACGAGCAACCGCTCGTCGTGGATAGGCCGCCACTGACGGCAGCTGGCACGTGTGCTGCATTGATTGGAGAGTCGGGACGTCCCCGCCATCCCTCTTCCTAGACTGGAGCACCGCATGTTCAGCAAAGTCCAAAAAGGTTTCACCCTGATCGAGTTGATGATCGTTGTGGCGATCGTCGGTATTCTGGCTGCAGTCGCGATCCCGGCCTATCAGGACTACACCGTCCGTGCTCGGGTGGCCGAGGGTCTGGGCCTGGCTTCGGCAGCGAAGATCTCGGTGGCCGAGAACGCCGCCAACGGCGCAGCTGACTTGAGCCTGGGTTACACCGCCCCGACCGCCGATGCCGGCAAGGTGACCGGCATCACCATCACCGCGCTGACCGGCAACATCACGATCGGCTACGGCACCAAGATCGAATCCGGCAAAGCCATTCAGATGGTGCCGAACTCCGCGGGTGCCGCGCTGGCCGCTGGCACCCCGCCCGCTGGCGTGATCACCTGGGCCTGCAACGGCGCCGGCACCACGCTGTCGGCCAAGTATCGCCCGGCCGAGTGCCGCTGATCAGCAGGGGTCGGCACCTGTGCTGACCCGGTCGTGATCGGGATGCCTCGGGAATTCCGGGGCATTTTTTTCGATCGAAGCCCCGGTGTCGAACCGGGGCTTCGATTTTTTCGGCGGGCGCCGAAATCGGGCTGAAAGCGGTCGCGATTTTCATGCGTCGTCGCTGGCCCGGGAGGCCGACCTTGCGGGCCAGTCTGCGCGACGATAAGCGGCACATGACTGCCGCTTATCGTCAGATGTTTTCTCATGCTGTACCTGACCACAGGAGCTGCGCCGACCGTTCATGCCGGCGCTTTCGACCGTTCAGTGGCGAAGCTGCCGCCGGGGGCCTCGCGCAGGCCGTTCAGCGGCGATGGCACGCACCATGCCTCTTGATGAGTCGCCGGGGCACAGCGCAGTACCGGGATCGCAATCCGACTTCATTCCTAACTTCCGAGGGACTAGAAAATGGGCACGAAATTTCAGAAGGGCTTCACCCTGATCGAGTTGATGATCGTTGTGGCGATCGTCGGTATTCTGGCTGCGGTGGCCATTCCGGCCTATCAGGACTACACCGTTCGTGCGCGGGTGGCCGAGGGTCTGGGCCTGGCCTCGGCAGCGAAGATCTCGGTGGCCGAGAACGCCGCCAATGGTGCGGCAGACTTGAGCCTGGGTTACACCGCCCCGACCGCCGATGCCGGCAAGGTCACCGGCATCGCCATCGCTGCGCTGACCGGTGGCATCACCATCGGCTACGGCACCAAGATCGAGGCCGGCAAATCGATCGTGATGGTGCCCACTTCGGGTGGCGCCGCGCTGGCCGCTGGCACGCCGCCCGTCGGTGTGATCACCTGGGCCTGCAACGGTGCTGGCACGACGCTGTCGGCCAAATATCGTCCGGCCGAGTGCCGTTGATGCAAGCGGGCCGCTCACCGGGCTGATTGCTGCCCGGTGCCAGTAAAAAGCCTCGGCCAGTCCGGGGCTTTTTGCAGGGTGGGCGGCGAGTGGCTGCAGCTGTCGAGCGCACTGCGCGGACGTGCCAGCGGGTAGGACGAAATGCGGCAGTCTTTGCCCGCTTTTGGAGGTCTCGGCCCGGCGGGCGCGGTCCGATTCTATGGGGTTGGCAGCGAATGGCTCGCTGGCTGCGCAGCGCGATTGCTGCAGGCCGCTGATCGACCGTTTACAGCCGTCCGGCGAACTGGCATGCAGCGTGCGTTCGATCCTGATAGTCAGATCGAGTTGCAACCCGATTTCGAATTCATGGAGCGGCAATAAGATGAAAACCTACGCACAGCGCGGCTTTACTCTGATCGAGCTCATGATCGTCGTTGCGATTGTCGGCATTCTCGCCGCGGTCGCGCTTCCCGCCTACCAGGACTACACCGTCAGGGCGCGCGTCGCCGAAGGCCTTGCGCTGGCCGCGAGCGCCAAGTACATCGTGGCCGAGAATGCCGCTCATGGCATGGCCGACCTCGGTGTCGGATTCTCGCCGCTGGCAGCCGCCACAACCAACGTCCAGTCGATCACGGTCACGCCGCTCAATGGCACCATCAATATCGGCTTCGGGGCGAAGGTCGAGGCCGGCAAAGTGCTGGCGATCGTGCCGCAGTCCGGGGGCACCGCCCTGGTGGCGGGCACGCCACCCAGCGCCCCGGTGACGTGGCTGTGCAATTCGGCTGTCACTACCTTGAGTACGAAATATCGGCCCAGCGAGTGCCGCTGATCCTTCCTTGAAGCAGCAGTGCCGCCGATCATGGAAAACGCGATCCACCTTCCGGAACCGGAACCAGCCACCTGGCGTGCCGCGGCTTCGCTGGCGATTCGTTCGCGCGCGGCGGCGATCCACCTGTCGATCAGTCTGGTCGTCACGGCGACGGTATTCGCCACGATGGTCGCGCTCTGGTACCCGTGGCCGATCTTTCTGGCGGCCGGTGCGCTCGAACTGCTCGCGCTGGTCAGTGCCTGCGATGTCGTGCTCGGTCCGACTTTGACCTTCGTTGCGTTCAAGCCGGGCAAAAAGGGCTTGAAGTTCGACCTGGCGGTGATCGCGCTGCTGCAGCTCGGTGCGCTTGGCTACGGCGTGCACACCGTCTATGTCGCGCGCCCCGTGTTCAATGTGTTCGCGGTCGACCGGTTCGAGCTGGTCAGCGCGGCTGACATCGAGCCGGAACAGCTGGCCAGGGCGCCCGCGCGATACCGTGCGCTCAGCCGCAATGGGCCGCGTCTGGTGGCGGCGGAGCTGCCGACCGATGCCGGCGAGCGCAGCACGCTGTTCATGGCGGCCGCGACCCAGGGCATCGATCTGCGGCATCTGCCGCAGCACTACACCGAGTACGAAACGGTGCGGATCAGAGCGCTGGCGAAAGCGATGCCGATCGAGCGTTTGCGCGAATACAACGATTCCGAGCGGGTTTCGAGCGTGCTCATCGAGCTCGCTCGCGATATCAGCACGCTGCGCTACTACCCGCTGCGTGGCGTCAAACGCGATCTGGCGGTGATTGTCGATGCGAGCTCGGGCGAGATCTTGCGGATTGCCAACCTTGCGCCCTGGCCGCGTTGATGCGCCGGCTTGCCCGCGCAGCGCCCCGGGGCTCGCTTATCGTGGTCGTCACGCCATCGGTCGGTGTCGCTCCCGAGGGCGCGCGGCGTGCGAGGTAACATCGGGCTGGAAATTCCCTTTGATCATTCAATCAAACCAGCCAATCGACATGAGCGAGAACGATCGCACCTGGATGTGCCTTATCTGCGGATGGATCTACGACGAGAAGGCCGGCCTGCCCGATGAAAACATCGCGCCCGGCACTCGCTGGGAGAACATTCCGATGAATTGGACCTGCCCCGAATGCGGGGCCCGCAAAGAAGATTTTGAAATGGTTGAGATTTAGCTTGTAAGTAGTTCAAAATAAAAGAGTTTTAACGACCGTAACTCAGACATTGGAGCGACGATGGGCCAGCCAGCCGAACTTGCCGGACTGAAGGTGATGGTGATCGATGACAGCAACACCATCCGCCGCAGCGCCGAGATCTTTCTCGGCCAGGTGGGCTGTCGTGTTCTGCTGGCCGAGGACGGCTTCGACGCCCTCGCCAAGATCGCCGACAACGACCCTGATCTGATCTTCTGCGACATCCTGATGCCGCGCCTCGATGGCTATCAGACCTGTGCGCTCATCAAGAAGAGCCCGCGATTCCACAAGATCCCGGTGATCATGCTGTCGTCCAAAGACGGCCTGTTCGATCGGGCCCGCGGGCGCATGGTCGGCTCGGAGCAGTACCTCACCAAACCGTTCACCAAAGACAGCCTGCTCAAGGCGGTCGCTCAGCATGCCCGCCGCGCTGCTCCTGCGGCGGGCGGATTGTCGCTGGTAAACCCCTGACGCTGCCCATCACGAACCGAGGGTCAACAGATGTCCCAGAAGATCCTGGTCGTGGACGATTCGCCAACCGAGCGATTCTTCCTTGCCGACCTGCTCGCCAAGCGCGGCTACACGGTCATTACCGCCGAGAACGGCAATGAAGCGTATGAAAAAGCCAAGGCCGAGCGGCCCGATCTGGTCCTGATGGATGTCGTCATGCCGGGCGCCAGCGGTTTTCAGGTCACGCGTGCGCTGGCCCGCGATCCGGACACCATGGGCATACCGGTTGTTCTGTGCACCAGCAAGTCGAACGAAACCGATCGGATCTGGGGGCTGCGCCAAGGCGCACGCGACTATCTCATCAAGCCGATCCGGCCCGATGAGCTGCTCTCCAAGATCGCCGATCTGATGGCCTGAGGCCCGCGGAGTTCCCATGCAAGGCGAGACCAAGACCCATCTGCGCGAATTTCAGGAGCGCCTGTCCGAGCGCCTGCGCAATGCGAGCGGCACGACGCGCTCGGCCCGGCTGGGTCTGGCCATCGGCGATCAGCGCTGGCTGGTCGACCTGTCCGAAGCCGGCGAGATCGTCCCGATCCCGTCGCAGATGACGCCAGTGCCTCTGACGCGCGACTGGTTCAAGGGCCTGGTGAACCTTCGCGGCACCTTGTTCGGCGTGTCCGACCTGATGCGGTTCTCAGGCGACGTATTCACGCCGATCGCCAAAGAGTCGCGACTGCTCGCGCTGGCCGGCAATCTGAACCTCAATGCCGCACTGGTGGTGACGCGGATGCTCGGGCTGCATGACTCCACCGCCTGGCGCCACGACCCGTCGCGCGCCCACTGGGCGTCGTGGGCTGGTCGCTGCCTGGTCGATGGCGACGGGCGCGACTGGTTCGAACTGAGCCTCTCGCGGCTGGCCGGTGACGAGCTTTTCCTTGCGGTGACACGCCGATGACCGCGTGCCCGCCCTTCGATGCCGGGTCTGCCCCGGCGAGGACTTCACCATGAAGCTGGCAAGCTTCCTTTTTGCCGGCCCGGGCGGCCGGGGACAGTCCGATCCGGACACCGCGATCGTCGATGACGACACCGGTACCCGGATGGATGCGCTCGCGCCCAATACCATCGCCGATGTCACGCTGATGGCCCCGGCGGGCGCCCGCGATTCCGACTACGCGCAGGCCGCCGCCGCCGGTGCGGTGGCGGGGGCCGCTGCCAGACAATTGCGCCGACGGGGCGGGCGTGGCAGCTTCGCCACGCGTCTGCCCTGGATCGGCGACATGCCGTTTCGCAGGCAGCTCGAGATCTTGCTGCCGACGCTCGCGGTCTCGCTGTTGCTGGCGTTCATGTTCATGTGGCTCGACTCACGGCAGGCGACCAACAACGGACTGCTCGCCCAGATCGTCGGCGACGCGCTCACCCACTCGCAGCGCATGGCCAAGGCGGCCCCGGGAGCCAGTGTCGGCGGCGACGATGCATTTCGCCAGTTGCGCGAAAGCCGTGATGCCATGACCCAGTCGATCCAGATGCTCAATGGCGAACCCAGCCCCGAGACCGGGCGCAGCGCCGCCTCGCCCGCGACCGTGCTGCCGGAAGTTCAGAAGCTGCAGCAGATGTGGAAAGAGTCGGACGCCGCCGCCGGCAAGATGATCGAGCATGAAAAGCTGCTGCGATCGCTGGGCGCCATGCGCAAGGCGGTGAACGAGTCCAACAAGGAGCTGCTCGAGTCCGCGCAGGTGGTGGCGGCGCACAAGCTGCAGTCCAATGCCAGCGCACGGGAGGTCTCGGTCGCCGGCGACCTGGTGATGCTCACGCAAAAGATCGCCAAGGACGTCAACCA
>JAYVOV010000215.1:0-7544 GCA_043757735.1 Burkholderiaceae bacterium | reverse complement strand
GTTTTTCTGTGGTTCGGCATCGAGTTCACCCAGTTCGGCTGGAACCGGATGTCGGAGCTGGCTGAACTCCCGCTCTGGATCATTCACATCGCCTGGCCGATCACCGGGCTGACCTGGATCGTGTTCCTGGGCGAGCAGATGCTCGATCAGTGGCGTGTGCTGCTGCGGGGTGCCGCATGACCCCCTCGCTCACCGCGGTCGACCCCGGCACCGCCGCGCTGATCTTGTTCAGTGTTTTTTTTGGTCTGATGTTTCTGCGGGTGCCGGTGGCGGTTTCGCTGGGCCTGGCCTGCCTGCCGCTGCTGCTGCTCGAACCCAATCTGTCGGCGATGACGCTGGTCCAAGAGACCTTCAACGCCTACAACTCGTTCATTTTGCTGGCAGTGCCGTTTTTTCTGCTGACCGCCAACCTGATGAACACCGGGGGCATCACCGATCGCCTGATGAGTCTGTCGCGCACCATGGTCGGCCATTTTCCCGGCGGCCTGGCGCAGATCAATGTGGTGCTGTCGATCTTCTTCGCAGGCATTTCGGGCTCATCCACCGCCGATGCGGCCAGTCAGTCGAAGATCTTCATCGATGCGCAGCGCAAGGAAGGCTACGACGACAGCTTCTCGGTCGCCATCACGGCGGTATCGGCGGTGCTGGCGGTGATCATTCCGCCGTCCATCCTGATGATCGTCTGGGGCGGCGTGCTGTCGGTGTCGATCGGCGCGCTGTTTCTGGCCGGCATCCTGCCGGGGCTGCTGATCGGCTTCGTGCAGATGGCAACAGTGCATGTCTATGCCAAGTTCCGCGGCTATCCCACCTATCCGCGCGCCACGCTGATCGAGTTCGGCAAGTCGCTGCTGGTGTCGATCCCCGCGCTGATGACGCCGGTGATCATCATCGGCGGCAAGATCTTCGGCTGGTTCACCGCCACCGAGTCAGCGTGCATCGCCGTGCTGTATGCCGGTGCGCTGTCGATGATCGTCTATCGCGAAATGGACCTCAAAGGGCTCAACAGCGCCCTGCTCGACACCGGCAAGCTGGCGGCAGTCGCGTTGTTTTGCGTGGGCACCGCCAGTGCTTTCGGCTGGCTGCTGGCCTACTACCAGATCCCGAAAGCCATTCTCGAGGGCGTAGGCGCCTGGCACATGGGCCTCACCACCACCGGGTTCTTTGTGGCGGGGGTGTTTCTGGTGGTCGGGTGCTTCCTCGATGCCATTCCCGCGATCATCATCGTGGGCACCATCCTGCAGCCGCTGGCGGTGGCGGTGCACATGGATCCGGTGCATTTCGCGATGATCGGTATTGTGTCGCTGGCATTTGGACTGGTCACGCCGCCCTACGGGCTGTGCCTGATGATCGCCTGCTCGATCGCCGGCATCCGGATGATCGATGCGCTCAAAGACACGATGATCATGCTGATGCCGATGCTGGGCGTGCTGATCGGCGTGATCGTATTTCCAGAGGCCGTGCTGTTTGTGCCGAAGCTGATCTCGCCCGAATATCTGAAGTAGCCGGACTGTTCGATGGACCGCTTCCCGGCGCTCGCGCACCTGCAGTTCCGACGCTATTTTGTCGGCCAGTCGATCGCGCTGATCGGCGGGTTCGCGCACAACGTCGCCATGGCCTGGCTGGCCTACCGCCTGACCGGCTCGGTGGCAGTGCTGGGCCTGGTGGGCTTCGCGCAGCTCATTCCGGCGCTGATCGTGTCGCCGTTCGCCGGCCTGCTGGCCGACCGTTATCCCCGGCGCCAGATGCTGATCGGTCTGCTGTCGCTGGTTGCGCTGATGGGCATCGCGCTGGCCGTGCTCACCGCCGCCGGCTGGGTGAATGCCACCGTGCTGATCGTCGCCGCCTTCCTGCGCGGCCTGGCCTTTGCATTCGAGATCCCGATCCGCCACGCCTTCCTGGTCGATCTGATCTCTGACCGTGCCGTTCTGCCCAATGCGGTGGCGCTGCATTCCACCGCCTTGAACACCGCGCGCTTCATCGGGCCGGCCATTGGCGGCCTGCTGATCGGCTGGATCGGTGAAGCCGCTTGTTTTTTGCTGCACCCCATCACCTTGCTGGCAACCCTGGTGCAACTGGTCCGCATCCGTACCCTTGTGCAACCGCCGCGCCCGCCGGGCGGGTCATTCTTCGCCGACTTCCTCGAGGGCTGGCGGTACGCGTTTTCCGACCCGGTGATTGCGCGCATGCTGGTCGGTGTTTTTGCGTTGGGCTTCGGTGTCGGCCCTTATGTTCATCTGATGCCGGCGGCGGTGGCTGAGCTGTATGGCGCCCATCCGGAACTGGTCGGGCTCTTCATCTCCAGCGCGGGCGCCGGTGCGATGGTCGCTGCGATCACGCTGGCGGCGCGGCGCGGCAGCAGTCACCTGTCGCGGATCGCACTGGCCGGCAATTTGTCGGCGGTGATCGGCCTGGTTGCGTTCAGCCGCAGCACCTGGATGCCGCTGTCGGTGGCTGGCATGGTGCTGGTGGGGCTTGGCGTGATCACCCAGGCGGTCGCCACCAACATGACCATTCAAAAACGCGTGGATGACGACAAGCGCGGGCGTGTGCTTGCCATCTACACCGCGATGTTCATCGGCGCCACCCCGTTGGGCAGCCTGCTGTTCGGTCAGATCGGGCAATGGTCCGGCGCTGCGTGGGCACTGCTGGGCGGCGCGCTGCTGGCCTTGTGCGGGGCGCTGCTCACCGCGTGGCGGATGCGCGGGTAGGTGGCAGGCGGCGCCCTGGTTCACCCCGCTGGCAGCCGCCTACTGCGCCGTCCGCAGTGCTGCCCCGCCGCCCTTCAGATCGAAGCGCAGCCCGGTGTCGACCAGCCGGCCGCTGGTGAGATCGAACACCATCAGGTTGCGCTCGACCATGTTCTGAACCAGCAGGGTGTTCGCGTCGCGCGAAAAGGCCGCGCCCTGCGACCAGCGGCCGATCGCTGCCTCCGACACCCGCGTGAGCCGGGTGCCGTCGATCTTGAACAGCACCACCTTGCCTGTGGTGCTGGCGAACGGTGATGACGCCGGCTTGGTCGAGCCGGCGTGGGCCACCACCGCGGCCCAGCGGCCATCGGGCGAAATTGCCAGGCCCTCCGGCACTTCGGTGCCGACATCGACCGTGTCGATCACCCGCGCCGGTGTGCGTGAGGTGTCGATGATGCTCAGGGTGTCTGTGTCGCCGCTGCCGCGGCCCACATTGGCGGAGATCGCGAAGCGCCCCGAAGGATGCACCGCCAGCGCATAGGGCCGGATGCCGACCGAGATGTCGCGCCCGGTCGGCTTGACTGTCTGGCCATCCACTGAGAGCACCATCACTACATGCTCGTTTTGCCGGTTGACCAGCGCAATCCGGTCATCGGCAGCGAACGCGACGTGGCTGGGCAGTGAATCCGGTTTGCCGACCGTGACTTTGGTCAGTTCGCGCACCTCTTTGCCATTGATGGCCAATACCGAAACCGTGCCTTCGTTCCGGTTGGCCACGAGCGCCAGGGTGCCGGCCTTGTTGAAAGACACGCCGGCCGCGCCCGCACCGACGCGCAGCGAGGCAATGATGCGCGGCGGGCGCACCTGCAGGTCGATGACGTTGAGCAGGTTGTCGGCAATCATCTTGCTCGGGTCGGTGGGGTCGATCTTCTGGCCCGAGGTGATCAGCGCGATCGATTCATCGGGCGCGACCGCCACCGTCTGCGGCGGCCCCGCCACGGTGGCGCCGGCGTTCAGTTCGCCGACCAGACGCGGCGGAAAGCTGGACAGATCGATGACGGTGACGGTGTCCGGCGGCGGGTTGGCGACATTGCGCACCACGCCGTCGGTCCAGAACACTTTGTTGTCGTTGGCGGACACCGCCAGCTGCGCCCAGGCCGATCCGGCGGCGGGCAGAAAAGCGGCCGCGATCAGCGCGGCGAGCGGGCGTTTGGACATGATCTCCTCCAGGAGTTTGGGTTTGTTGTCATCGTCGCGCCCGGTGCGTCCATTTGGCGCCGCGCAAGGCCGTACCGCGCATGCTGATACATTTGCGCCCGAAGGAGAACAGAAGATGAAAACAAATCGAATTCGTCGCGCGCTCGGAACAACGATGCTCGCTGTGTGGGCTGGCGGGGTGCTGCTGCCGGCAGCCGTATCGGCTCAGCCATTCCCGAGCAAACCGCTCAAATTTGTCGTGCCGTTCCCGGCGGGCAGCGCCACCGACAACGTCGCGCGCATCGTCGCGCAGGCGATGGGCGACGCGCTTGGCCAGGTGATCGCGGTCGAGAACAAGCCGGGGGCCAACGGCATCCTCGGGGCCGAGCAGGTGAAAGCGGCCGCCGCCGATGGCCACACCCTGCTGGTCACCACCAACACCACGCAGGCGGCCAATGTTAGCCTGTACAAAAAGCTGTCCTACGATCCGGTCAAGGACTTCACGCCCATCGGCAAGATCGGTGTGACCGGTTTCGTGCTGATGGTCCGGCCCGATTTCCCGGCCGCCAATCTCAAGGAATTCCTGGCTTACGCCAGGGCCAATCCCGGCAAGCTGTCATTCGGACATGGCTCGGCCGGTTCGCTGGTGTCGGGCGCGCTGCTGAACAAGATGGGTGGCGTGACTGCCGCGGCGGTTGCCTACAAAGGCATCCCGCCGGCGCTCACCGACCTCATCGGCGGCAGCCTCGAGTACGCGTTTGCCGACGTCGGCAACGCGGCGGCGCAGATCAAGGGCGGCAAGCTCAAAGGGCTGGGCGTCACCACGCCGCGGCGCGCCAGCCGCGCGCCCGACGTGCCGACCATCGCCGAGGCTGGGCTGCCGGGGTATGAGGTGGTGGCCTGGTTCGGGCTGATGGCGCCCGCCCATCTGCCCGCCGATGTGCAGAAAAAGCTGTCCGACACGCTGCTGGCGGTGCTGGCCAAAGCGGAGGTCAAAGACAAGATCGCCGGCGCCGGTGTCGATCCCGACCCGCAGGATTCGGCGACACTGGCGCGCACCATCGACACCGAGATCAAGCGCTGGGCGCAATGGGTCAAAGACGCCGGGATCACGCCGGAGTGACCCAGGTCCGGTCGCGGGCCGAGTCGAACCGCCTGGGCATCTTGTGGATGCTCCTGGCGGTGATCGCCTTCATCGGCAACGACGCAATGATCAAGAGCATGGGCGAACGCCTGCCGGCCGCGCAGATGATCGTGGTCCGGGGTGTGATGGCGATCACGCTCATCGTGCTGGTGGCCTGGCGGATGGGCGCGATGAATCGCTTCGCCGAGATTGCCCGGCCGTGGGTGGTTGTGCGCGCCGGATTCGAGGGCCTGGGCACGTTGCTGTACCTGGCCGCCTTGTTCAAACTGCCGCTGGCCAATGCCACCGCGATCAACATGTCCTCGCCCTTGTTCGTGACGCTGCTGGCGGTGCCGTTCCTGCGCGAAAAAGTCGACCGCGCGCGCTGGCTGGCGATCGGGGCTGGCTTCATGGGCGTGCTGCTGGTGATTCAGCCGCGCCTTGACGGTTTCAACGCCTATGCCTGGCTGTGCCTGCTGGCGACCCTGATCTATGCCTGCCGCGACCTCATGACCCGCAAGATATCCGCGACCACGCCGTCGATCCTGGTCACGCTGGCCACCGCCGGCGTGGTCTGGCTGATGGCGCTGGGCGTGCTCGTGGTCGAAGGCTGGAAGCCCATGCAATGGCGCGACGTGGGTCTGCTCGCGATCGCCTCGGTGCTGCTGTCGACGGGCTATTTTTCGGTGATCTCGGCAATCCGGCTGGGCGAGATATCGGTGGTCGCGCCCTTTCGTTACACCAGCCTCCTGTGGGCGCTGATCATCGGCTATGTGGTGTGGGGACACGTTCCCAATACCCTGGCGTGGGCGGGCATTGCGCTGCTCACCGGAGCCGGCCTGTTCATGCTGCACCAGCAGCGTGTCCGCTTGCCTTGAACCATCGGCAGTAACATTCCTCGACACCCAACGGAGACACCATGCACAAACCGATTTCGCGGCGCGGCCTTCTGCGCGATGCGCTCGCTGCCAGCCTCGCCGTCAGCGGGCTGGTCGTACCACCGCACGCCAAAGCGCAGGCGCAGGACGCAGCTTCGTACCCCAATCGGGCAGTAAAGATGATCGTGCCTTTTTCGGCCGGCGGCGCCACCGACCTGACCGCCCGGCTGCTGTCCGGCAAACTGGCCGAAGCATGGGGCCAGCCGGTAGTGGTCGAAAACCGGCCCGGCGCCAGCGGCATGATCGGCACCGAACAGGTGGCGCGTGCGCCGGCCGACGGCTACACGCTGCTGATGGCCATCACCACCCATATCCAGAATCCATCGATCTTCTCGAAAATTCCGTATGACGCACTCAAGGATTTTGAGCCGATTTCACAAATCGTGCTCTCGTATCTGGTGCTGGTGGTCAAGCCCGATTTTCCAGCGCGTGATCTGAAGGAGTTCATTGCAGCCGTCAAAGCCGCGCCGGGCAAGTATCCGTATGGGTCTTTCGGCACGGCGTCGAGTTCGCACATCGTGGGCGAGCGCTTCGCACGGCAGGTGGGCCTCGACATGACCCATGTGCCGTACAAGGGCGCGGCACCGCTGTCGATCGACCTGCTGGGCGGCCAGGTGAGTTCTTCGTGGATCGACGTGAGCACGGCCACCCAGCACATCGCCGCTGGCAAGCTGCGCCCGCTCGCGGTCACCGGCCCCAGGCGGGCCGCGATGCTGCCGAATGTGCCCACGCTGGGCGAAAGCGGCTATCCCGGCTACGAGCCGCTCGGCTGGGCCGGCCTGCTGGTGGCCGCGGGCACGCCCAGGCCGATCATCGACAAGATCTCGCGCGAAGTGATGCGCGTGGTCCGGCTGCCCGATGTGGCGGCGCGCCTCAATGAGCAGACGCTGGTGCCGGTTGGTGACTCACCCGAGTCGTTCGCGCGCACGCTGCGCCAGGACATGGCGATCTGGGCGCAGATCGTCGCCGGTGCTGGGATCAAGGCGCAATGAGCGCCGCCGCCGGTCCCGCAGCCGTGACAACAGACACCACCATCGTCGATCTGGTGCGCGCCCATCGCCTGTGCGAGCAGCGCTACTTCGAAGACTTCAAGGTGGGCGAGCGTTTCCCGATGCCCTCGCGCACCATGACAGACGCGCTATTCGCCGCGTTCCAACTGGCCAGCGGCGACAACCACCCCATTCACTACGACATCGAGTTCTGCCGCCAGCAGGGCATGCCGCACATGCTGGCCCATGGCTTTCAGGTGGTGATCCAGACGGCGGCCGGCGCGGGCCTGTTTCCGCATATGGTCGAAGATTCGCTCAAGGCGTTCATCGAGCAGAGCAGCCGCTTTCTGCACCCGGTGTATGTGGGTGACACGCTGTACAGCGCCATCGAGGTGACTGAACTGGCGTCGGGGCGCACCACCGGCGTGCTGACCATGCGCTCGAGCGTGCACAACCAGAAGGGCGTGCTGGTGATGGACGGCATGCAGAAGTACCTGCTGCGCAAGCGGGTGGCGGCGGGCTCCTAGCGCCACCTTCGCGAACATCCAGGTTCCAGCCACGCACCCGCCGCACTTCAATGTGCACTACGGCGTGCGTGTGGCCACGCACG
>JAYVOV010000214.1:0-2067 GCA_043757735.1 Burkholderiaceae bacterium | reverse complement strand
CGGCGTCGGGTTCAAACAACAGATCTGCATCGTCTGCCGCGCCGGGTCTGGTGCCGATGGCGGTCGCCAGTGCAGCCCAATCACAGTCACGGCCGCATTACGCGGGCCGTGCACGCTGGCAGCAGACCATCGATCGGCCTGCCGCGGGCGGTTCTGGTGCGACTGCCTCAGCGATGCGGGCCGATACCGGCTCGGATCCGGCAAATGGCGCGGGGTTCAAAGGCAACCCCTGTCTGTAAACTGAAGATGCCCTGGTGCAGCCGTCGACGACTTTTACTGTCGAATTCAAGGACTTCAGACCGCTTCTTTTTGCCGCTGTCCCTTCGCCGCCTTCTTCGGCGCTCCTGGCCCGCCGCCCTGTCAATCCGGCAGCACTTTGCCCGGATTCATGATCCCCAGCGGATCCAGCGCCTGCTTGATCGAGCGCATCAGCGCCATTTCCACCGGCGACTTGTAGCGGACGTTGTCCTCGCGCTTGAGTTGCCCCAGCCCGTGTTCAGCCGAGATCGACCCCTGGTGGGCAGCGACCGCGTCATAGACCACCCGGTTGATCAGCGGCTCGCTGGCCATGAAGGCGTCGGCATCTGCGCCCTCGGCGGGCGACACGTTGTAGTGCAGGTTGCCGTCGCCCAGGTGGCCGAACACCACCATCCGCACGCCGGGCACCGCTTGAGCCAAGGCGGCATTGGTTTCATCGACATAGCGCGCGATCGACGAGATGGGCACGCCGATGTCGTGCTTGATGTTCTTGCCTTCCACGGCCTGGGCCAGCGGGATGTTCTCGCGCAGCGCCCAGAAGGCCTTCGACTGGGCGATGGACGACGCCACCGCCGCGTCGGTCACCAGGCCGTTTTCCAGGGCTTCGGCCATCAGCGTCTCGAACAGCGCCTGCGCGTGTTCGACACTTTCAGAGTCTGACGACTCCAGCAGCACGTAGTAGGGCGATTTTTCGGCCAGGGGCCGGCGTGATTGCGGGAAGTGCTTGTCGACCAGGGTCAGGCAGAACTCGCTGATCAGCTCGAACCCGGTCAACGAGGCGCCCAGCCGGCGTTTGGCCAGGTTGAGCAGGGCCACCGCAGTGGTGACGTCGGGCAGCGCCGCGAATGCGGTGAGCTGCGCCGCGGGCAGCGGAAACAGCTTGAGCGTGGCCGCGGTGATGATGCCCAGCGTGCCCTCGGCGCCGATGAACAGGTCGCGCAGGTCGTAGCCGGTGTTGTCTTTGCGCAGCCCGCGCAGGCCGTGCCAGATCTCGCCGCTGGCGGTGACCACTTCGAGGCCCAGACAGAGGTCGCGGGCGTTGCCGTAGCGCAGCACCTGCACGCCGCCGGCGTTGGTGGCGAGATTGCCGCCGATGGTGCACGAGCCTTCTGCGGCAAGAGACAGCGGGAACAGGCGGCCGGCATCGCGGGCGGCCTGCTGGACGTTGGCCAGGATGCAGCCGGCTTCGACGGTGATGGTGTCGTTTTCGGTGTCGATGGCACGGATTTTGTTCATCCGGGACAGGGAGAGCAGGATGGCGGTGCCGGAGGTGTCGGGGGTGGCGCCGCCGACCAGGCCGGTGTTGCCGCCTTGAGGGACGAGGGGGGTGCGGGTGGCTGCGCAGTGGCGCACGATGCTCGCAACGGCTTCGGAAGAGTCAGGCTGAACGACTGCTATTGCTGACCCGTGGTACCGATTGCGCCAGTCTGTGAGGAAGGGTTTGGGATCGTCCGGGCGGATCAAACCCGTGAGGCTGCCTGTTGCTGATCCGGAAGGAAAATGCATCGGTTTGCGTCTTTCGGCTGGGACGGCCAGCGCACGATGTGATGGACTTTCTCTAGTGCGACAACGTGAATTCACGACTGATTTGACATGCTCGTTTCGCGGCTTCTCGTGTCGGACGACTTTACAGGATTGGCGTTCTCTTTTATTTTTTTAGAAAATACCATTCAAAATCATACGCTTATTTTTTTGGCACGAAAAATGCTGGGTTTCTGCATATCATTTGATTTGAGGCCACCATGAAAAAGTCAATCGTCGCAGTTCTCCTCGCAGTTGCTTCGAGTGCAGCATTTGCTGCCCCTATCA
>JAYVOV010000213.1:0-7558 GCA_043757735.1 Burkholderiaceae bacterium | reverse complement strand
GCATGCAGATGGCGAGGCCAAGTTCTGGCTGCTGCTTGCCGACCCGGCGGCGTTCCCGCTGATCTCTGGCGCAGCAGCAGGCTAACAGCCTGGCCCGGCGGATTCCGCAGCTTGCCGGCATCGCCCGCGTCGAGCTATAGATTCGGCCCGATAAAGCTTGCAGTTCATGTTGCCGCCCCCCAAGTAACTGAGATGGCCAAAGAAGACGCAAGCGTTTCAAACGCTTGAGCCATTGCACGACAGGCGCAAGCAAGTCGTGAGGTTGCACAAGAAGGGCATCAAGGTCATGCAGATTGTGGGCATGACGGGTTTGAGCTGCCCGACCGGTCGCAGCGCGATTGACCTGTTTGAAGCAGGGGGTTGGGCGGCGGTGCAGGCCTGGCTGGAGGGTGGGTACCCGGCCACCTCTGTGTCACGATCGATCTGCACGAATCTGCTCATCAGGACACCCGACTCATGCGCTACTTTGACGGCTGAATTCCGAGTTTTGAGGTAATTTTTGATAGGCTATTCGATCATCCATGGCGTCGATGCCTCTGGAAAGCGGTCATTTTCGTCAACTCCGACAGGCTCCTGGTCTGGAACACGGTGGTCTGGCAAGAGGAAGAGGCAATGCTCGGGTGGATAACTACGCTCCTTCGGGGGATCTGGGCCGTCTCCCGCGGGAGTTGGGTCGATGTCGGCAATGGGCTGCGGCCAGGCAGCGGCGCCTCTGCGCTCTACCTGTTCCTCTTTCTGCTCTTCTGCCTCATCGGCGGCGTGCTGTTGTTGCTTGGCTTCGACCTGGGCCGCGTGGACGCCTGGCTCGATGCACAGGGAAGCGTATTCGAACTGGCCGGTACGATCGCCTTCAAGGCGATGCTGGGCTTGATACTGCTGATCAGCGTCTTGGTTGGAGCCGCCGGCCTCTATGGGCGCCTCAGCGCGTTGCTGGGGCTGAGGCGACGCGATCCGCTGGGGCGCCGGGCACGTGCGCGCGCCCCCCGGAACAGCAGCGCCGAAGCCGACGGCTTGGGCTGGGGCGCGATCTTCGTCGCCTTGATCACCGGCTACTTCTCGGCTGTCGGACTGTTCCACTGATTCCTGCTGCCACGCCGGCCCATCGCTGATCAGACGCGTCCGCCCGCGTCGAGCAACGCCGCCGCAAGCAGCCGTCGCCTCTCCTCGTCCGTCAGGCCAATCCATGTCAGGGCACGGTCGAGCGGCATCACGACCCCGCTCCCCTGAACCGTGACGCCCAGCACCATCGCTGGTGGGTCATGCTGCGGGCGTCCCAATGGAAACAAGGCTTCCCCCCGTGGATTGGTCCACAGGACCTCCGTCTCGGCATCGGCGAGGCGCAGCCCGAAAGCCGGCTTCTGGTTCCGCTTCGTCACGCGCCCGCCCTCTGCCCGAATAGAGCTGTGCAGCAGTACAGGTACCAGGACTTTGCCAGACAAGGCCGCTCGCGTACGGCGCGAAAAGCGCCAGCCAGCGGTGCTGCCTTTGGCAAAAAACAGCGTAAACGCCACCGCCCCGCCGATCAGAAAAGCCGCCGTCAGCAGACGGTTCAACACGCGGTCGAGGGCCGTGTCGACGGTCAGCCAATACGGCTCCGCCGGCAACCCGACGATACGAAAATCAGCCATCGACGCGGGCCGGCCAAAGAAATGCGCAAAAGAAACGCTGCGGCTTTGCCAAAGACCGTCTGGCGAACGGGCGCGTAATTCCAGGTCACAGGTCGTGACCACAACCGCCCAGTAGCGGCATTTGCTGCCTGGCCCGAGGTATTGCTCCTCCAGCACGACCGCCAGGCCCGAAAGCGCCAGCGGCACGTCGGTGATCAGGAGCGGCAGATACGAGAACATCGAAAAGGCGGCGATGACCGAGATGAGCACGGCCCACAGGTTCGAGACCAGTCCGCTCAGGCCGGGGGTTGGCGGAGCGACCTTCATCGCTCGGCTGGGAAAGGCGGCACGAATGGCCTCCAGGCGCCTTGCAGCGACGGCCATCGCGTCGCCGGGCGACTTGTCCACACCAGTGTGAAATTTCCGCTTCAGCGGCACCGGCAGCTGCCGCCGACGTCAGAACCCAGGTTCTGCCGAACCCAGGTGACGCCATCTGGAAGGAAGTCGAAGGACGGCCCGATAACGCAGATTTCAGAGCTGCCACGGCCGCTCTGCATCTGCGACAGGGTGGCGCGCTCGACCATGATCTTGTTGTTCACACAATAAACCACCGCGGGCGTGCTCTGCGCGAGGGCAGCGGGCGCCACGCTGAATGTCAGTGCCATCAGTCCGGCCACGAAACTGCGCATCCTGCAGCCTCATCAAGGTTTCCGTGGGGCTGGAGGTTCACAAGGACACCATCGCGATGGCGGTTGCCGAGGCGGGTCGAGCGCCGGGGCGCTTGATCGGCATCTTGGCCCACGACGCCAGCCTGCGCTGGCGGTGTCATCGGGCCGCGACGCTGGCGCCGGCGGTGCGGCGGGCCGGTTCGCGCATCAGCACGAATTCTTCGGCGGCGGTGGGGTGCACTGCGATCGTCCGGTCGAAGTCGCGCTTGGTCGCCCCGCAGGTCAGCGCCACCGCCAGGCTCTGGACGATCTCCGGCGCGTCGGTGCCCAGCATGTGCACACCCAGCACCCGGTCGCTGAGGCCGTCGACCACCAGCTTCATGTAGGTGCGTGCCGTGCCGCCGGCGAACGCGGTCTTCATCGGTCGGAACTCGGACTCGAACACGGTGATGGCACCCAGCGCGCCCGCCTGCTGTTCGGTCAGGCCGATGCTGGCCAGCGGCGGGTCGCAGAACACCGCACTGGCCACTGTGCGGTGGTCGACCCGCAGGCGCTGGCCGGCGAATTCGTTGTCGGCGAAGGCGCGGCCTTCGGCGATCGCCACCGGCGTGAGGTTGACGCGGTTGGTCACGTCGCCGATCGCCCAGAGGCCCGGCGCGCTGGCGCGACTGTCGGCGTCGACCACCACGGCGCCGTCGGCGGCCAGGGTGACGCCCAGCGCCTCCAGGCCGAGATTGGCCGTGTTGGGCCGCCGGCCGGAGGCGTTGAGCGCCGCTGCCGCGCGCAGCAGCGACCCGTCGGCGCGGCGCAGCGTGAAGCCCTCGGCAGTGTGTTCCAGCGCGCTCAGCGCCACGCCGCCGGCGAGTTCGATGCCACGTTCGGTGAGGCTGCGGGCCAGTCGGCTGCGCAGGTCGGTGTCGAAGCCGCGCAAGGGCAGGGTGTCGCGAAACGCCAGGGTCACCCGGGCGCCCAGGCCGGCGAGGATGCTCGCGAACTCGACCGCGATGTAGCCACCGCCGATCACCAGCACCGAGGCCGGCAGTTCGCGCAGGTCGAGCACCTCGTTGGAGCTCATCGCGCGATCGAGCCCGGGAAGGGCGTCGCGCGCGGGCGCGCCGCCGGTGGCGATCAGCACACGGGGCGCCCGGTAACACTGGCCATCGATCTCGACTTCGCCGGGCCCGGCGAGCCGCGCGCGACCCATCACCAAGGTCACGCCGGCACTGTCCAGCATGCCGCGGTACAGGTCTTCGAGTCGATCGATCTCCTTGGCCTTGGCGTCTGCCCAGCGGCTCATCTCGAAGCGGCCAGTGACGCCGGTCCAGCCGAAGCCCTCGGCCTCGTGCAGCGAATGTGCGAATCCGGCCGCGTACATCATCAGTTTCTTGGGTACGCAGCCACGAATCACGCAAGTGCCTCCGACTCTGCTGTACTCGGCGATCAGCACGCGCGCGCCGTGCGCGGCGGCGCGACGCGACGCGGCCACGCCGCCGGAACCTGCGCCCAGGGTGATGAGATCGAAGTCTGTGGTCATTGGGTGTCCGATGGCGACAGGCTGGCCAGCAGGGGCTCGAAATGGACGCGAGTCTGCTCGGCCAGGGACTCGCCGGCGCGTTTGAGCACGCTGGCGCTGCGGCCGCGTGCGAGCCGCTGATTCAGGTAGACGAAGGCATAGTCCTGGTGGCTGTCGGCGACGCTGAAGTGGGTGGCAGGGTAGGCAAGCACCCTGACGCCGCCGATCGGGAAGGGCTTGCCGCCGTTCTCGTCGGTGAAGCCGACCAGCAGGTCCGCGAGCGTTCGGCACAGACGCGGGAAATCGGTCTGTCCCTCGAGATTTGGCGTGTACTGGATCACGAGATGTGGCATGGCGGGTGTTCCCTTGCTTGCGGCGCACGTTGGATGTCGAGAGCGACGTCTGTGGCGCTCGATTCTAATGGCTTGTTCACAAGGTGATCGTCACCAGGGTCGAGCCGTCCACCGCTTGCCGCGCCACCTCGAGCAGATGGCGATGATGGGTGAACACCAGCACCTGGCCGTCGCGAGCATGATCGGCCAGCGCCTGCAGCATGAGCGCGGCGCGCCGATCATCCGAGGTCATCAGCACGTCGTCGAGCACCAGCGGCAGCATGACGCCGGCCTGGCGGCGCAGTTCCAGCGCCGCCAGCCGCAGGGCCAGAAACAGCTGGTCGCGGGTGCCTTCGCTCATGCCGACCGGCCCGACGTGCGAGCCGTCGCGCCGCTGCGCGAGCAGCACCGGCTTGTCGTCTCTGTCGTCGCTGATCAGTCGCACGAACTCGCCGTCGGTCATGCGCTGGAAGTAGCCCGACGCCGAGCTCAGCATCGGGCCTTGCGCACGGTCGCGGAAGCGGCGAGTGGCTTCCGCCAGCAGCGCGTGGGCCAGGCGCGAGCGGATCCAGGGAGCCATGTCCGCGCGAACGCCCGCGCCGGCCTGCTCCATTGCCTCGCGCGCGGCGGCAGCCTCGTCGGCGCTGTCGATCGCGGCCAGTGCCTGCCGGGCTGTCCCCTCTTCTGCTCGGGAGGCCTGCAGCTGCCTTTCAAGCGACACGAGGTCGTGGTCGCAGGCGAGTTCGTCGGCGGCCAGATCGGATGGGCCGCGGTTCTCGAGCAGCGTTCGCAGTTCGTCGATCGAACGAAGTGCTGCCTGCGACAGCTGCAGTCGCGAGCGGTCGAACGATTCCTGGGCGTCGCGGCGCCGCGACGATTGTTCTTCGGCCTGCGGCAGCTGCGCCGGTGTCGGCACCCCGGCGTTGGCACACATCGCGGCCAGTTGCGCCTCGTGACCCTCAGCGGCCAGCTCATGCTGGCTGCGAGTGACGTCGGCCTGGGCGGCCGCCTGCTGCGCCAGCAGCCGCTGGCTGTGGATGCTGCGGGCCCTGGCCAGGCGATCAGCCATGCGGTCGATCGTGAGACGCAGATCGCGCGGGCCGGCCGTGCCATCGGGGGAACCGATTTCACGCCGGACGGCATCGGCCCTGGCGCGCAGCAGATCGAGCGACTGGCGGCTTCGAGCTTCGCGCAATTGCGCGGCGGCCAGCCGGTTGCGAAGGTCCGCCAGCGCATCGAGTTCGGCGAGCCGTTCCCGAGCCACCGCGGCGCTCGTACCGAGGGGCAGGCGCAACGCGGCCAGGGCGCAATCGAGCGCCGAGCGCGACTCGCCCTGCACCTGCCGCAATTCGGTTGCGCGAGCCTGCATGAGTGCGAGTTGACGTTCGCGCTGCTGCTGCTGGCCGGCAGCGGTCGCCAGCCTGTTCTCGAGGGCGGCCAACTCGCGTTCGATTTGATCGGCGCGAAGGGCTAGCGCGGTCGGCGAGGCCGATGCCGGCAGGCCGGGCAGACCGGTGGCCGCGATCGCGGCGTTCATCGACTCGCTCAGGTCGCGAGCCAGTGCGGTCGATCGCAGCAGATCGTCCTGAAGAGAGTGAAGGGCTTGCGCCGAGGCGCGCGCATTGGCCAGACGGCCTTGCCATTCGCGCAAACCGTCGGCCGCGATCACCGGCAGGCGCGCGTTCTGCAGCGTGCTCGACCAGCCGTCGTGCAGCGCCTGAGCGTCGCGCGCCAGTTTCGCAACCTGCTCGACGAGCCCGGCGCGATCCGAGCGCAGCTTGTCGAGATCGCGTCGCGAAGCCTGCAGGCGTGTCGCGCGCTGGGTATCGCGCGCCAGGTCGTCGGCGAGACGGTCGGTGACTTGCACCGCCCCTTCATAGCGATCGGCGCGGGCGCGGATGTCATCGGATGTTTCCGGGTGCGGGTGCGGGTGCGGGTGCGGGTGCGGGTGCGCGCGTGTGCCGCCGCCAGCGTTGTCGGCCAGCCCCGCGCGCACCGCGCGCCACAATTCGTCCCGTTGAAGGCGCGCGGCAGCGAGTTCCTGCGGGGTTGCCACGGCGCCATCGCCCAGCAGCTCCTGGTGTGTCCTGGTTTCCTGGCCAAGGGCATGGTCGATCTCGCCGATCCGACGGGTCAAGGCCGCGCTTTGGGTGGCGATCTGCTCGCGCTGGCTCAGCATGGCGTCGATATCGGCATCGAGCAGCGGGATCATCGGGCCGAGGGCCATTTCGTCGGTCACACCGATCAAGGCCAGTGCGCCGGTCAGCGCGCGCTGACCGGCGCTGATTCTGGCCGGCAGCGTTGCCAGGCCTGCCAAGGCTGCCTCGTGCCGCGCGGCCTCGTTGCGGGTCAGGCGCAGCGCGGTGCGCACCGGTCCCGCCGGCAGGGCGGCGCTCACCGCGACAGGCTGTTCACTGTGCAGGCGCGCCAGCGCTTCGCGCTGCAGGTCCACCGCCTGCGTCGCGGCTTCCACCTGCCGCAGCCGTTCCTCGATGCCGGCGCGAGCCGACGGCGACGGAACCAGCGCCAGCAGGGATTCGGGCGATTCTTCGGTCGCCGCCTGGTTGAGCGACTCGGGGTCGATCTGCCGGCCCAGGGTAAGCAGAGCGGCCCGTGACAGAGCGGCCTCGAGGCTGGCATCGGCCTGATCGGCGAGCTCTCGATCGACCTTTTCGGCGTCGGCGTGCAGTCGTTCGATCGCTTGTGCGTGCTCCAGAACCACCGAGTCGTCGGAGAGGCTGGTCAGCAGGCTTTGCTGGCGTTCGTGCTCGGTCCCGGCGTGCCGGGCATGCTGGCGCGCGGCCTCCAGTCCCGATTGCGCGGCGGCCCGCCGGACCGGCGCGTCGGCCGACAGCAGGGGCACCTGCGCCAGCGCCGCCAGCACACTGCTTGCGTCGTCCAGGGCACGCAGCATCGGCGAGACTGCCCGCAGTTCGCGAATCGCCTGCAGCTGGCGCTGCGCGTCGCGGCTGCGCTGATCGAGTTCGTCCAGGGCCTGGGCTGCCAGCTCGTGGCGGCGCGCCAGATCGGTCCATTGCGACGGTCGCACCAGTGCCTTTCGGAAATCCTCCTGAGCGGTGTCGAATGCGCGCAGCGAGTCGTTGATGCGGGCGTTGCGGCCGCGCGCGCCAGGCATGAAAAAGGACCGCGCCGACTTGTCGAGCCGCTCGAGCATGCTTCTGACGCTGCGGGTGCCCGCGCTCGCCTCGAACAGCGCGGCGCCGATCTCGCCTTCGCCAGCCAGGAGAGCCTCGCCGCCCCTGCGCAGTCTTTGATGGTCGAGCCCGAACATCGTGTCGTACTCCTCGCGGGACAAGCCGGCGCTGAGCAGCGCTTCGATGCCCTGCGGGAGCGGCAGGTCGTTGGCGAGGTTGAGCCGATCGGGATCGCGCGCGACCAGTGTCTGGATCCTGCCCTTGCGCCTGACGAGGCCGATGC
>JAYVOV010000212.1:0-7586 GCA_043757735.1 Burkholderiaceae bacterium | reverse complement strand
ACTCACCGCTCTCTGAAGCGGATGAATGACCGAACGCAAACCAGCCTGCCTGCTGGTAAATGGCTGGACGGTTTTTGCGCACCCGCTGTTCCTGGCTCAACTTGAGGCGCTCCTCAAGCAGGTCGAAGGGCTCAGGCAAAAGGATCCACTCGAGTTCGCTAAAAAAAATGCTTGCAAGCGCCTGGCCGCGATCACCAGACTGGCCTTTGATGTCATCCCGCAAGATCCGACGCGGTTGGAATATCGTCAAGGCAACACGCTTGGCGACGAACACAGGCACTGGTTTCGCGCCAAGTTCTTCCAGCAGTACCGCTTGTTTTTTCGCTACCACGCTCCGAGCAAAGTGATCGTTTATGCGTGGGTGAACGACGAAAAGTCCAAGCGCGCCTATGAGAGCGACGACGACGCTTATCGGGTATTCCAAAAAATGCTGGGGCGCGGCTATCCTCCAGACAACTGGGAGCAACTCGTCTCTGAATCGGCTGCTGAATCAAATCGACTCCAGCAAATCGCCCCGCAGGCCCCAGCGGCACCAACCGACTAACGCATCCCCGGCATCATCCCCTTCATTCCCCGCATCATCTTCGCGAGCCCGCCCTTCTGCATCTTCTTCATCATCGACTGCATCTGCTCGAACTGCGACAGCATGCGGTTGACCTCCTGCACCTGAACCCCGGCGCCGGTTGCAATTCGCCGCTTGCGGCTGGCCTTGATCAGTTCGGGCTTGGTCCGTTCGGCCGGCGTCATCGAATGGATGATGCCCTGCATGCGCTTCATGTCCTTCTCGGCCTTGGACAGATCGGCCTGGCCGGCCGCCGCCTGCATCTGCGCCGGTAGCTTGTCCAGCAGCGACGACAGGCCGCCCATCTTCTTCATCTGCGACAACTGAACGAGAAAATCGTTCAGATCAAATTTGTTGCCTGACTTCAGCTTGGCGGCCAGATCTTGCGCGGCGCCTTGATCGACTGATTTCTGCGCTTCTTCGACCAGCGACAAGATGTCGCCCATGCCCAGGATGCGGTTGGCCATCCGCTCAGGGTGGAAGCTCTCCAGCCCGGTGAGTTTTTCGCCCACGCCGACAAATTTGATCGGCTTGCCGGTGATGGCCTTGACCGACAAGGCCGCCCCACCGCGTGAATCGCCATCCAGCTTGGTGAGCACGATGCCGGTGAGCGGCAGCGCTTCGCCAAAGGCGCGCGCGGTGTTGATCGCGTCCTGGCCCTGCATGGCATCGACCACGAACAGGGTTTCGATCGGGTTGATGGCCTGATGCAGGTCGCGGATCTCGGCCATCAGGGCTTCGTCGATGGCCAGGCGCCCGGCGGTGTCGACCAGCAGCACGTCGTGATAGTGGGTGCGGCCCCACAGCACGGCGGCCCGCGCGATGTCGACCGGCTTTTGGTCCGGCGTCGATGGAAAGAAGTCGGCGCCGGCTTGTTCAGTGACCGCGCGCAGCTGCTCGATGGCGGCTGGCCGATAGACGTCGCAAGAAACCGTCAGCACTTTTTTGCGCTGGGTTTCACGCAGCCACTTGGCCAGCTTGCCCACCGTGGTGGTCTTGCCCGCACCCTGCAGGCCGGCCATCAGGATCACGGCGGGCGGCGTGGTGGCGAAATTGAGCTCTGACGACGAACCACCCATCAGCTCGGTCAGCTCGCGATGCACCACCCCGACCAGCGCCTGGCCTGGCGTGAGACTGGAGATCACGTCCTGGCCGAGCGCCTTTTCCTTGATGCGCGCGATCAGGTCGCGTACCACGGGCAGTGCAACGTCGGCCTCGAGCAGAGCGATGCGGATTTCCCGCAGCATCTCCTGGGTGTTGGTTTCGGTCAGGCGGGCTTCGCCGCGCAGGGTCTTGACGACGCGGGCTAGCCGCTGGGAGAGATTTTCGAGCATGGCCTTGGGGTAAACTGGTTCGCTTCCCACAGAAGCGGGACCGATGTCGATTCTACTGGTTATCGCCACCTTGCTGGCGGCGGCGCTGTACCTTCCCGCCTGGGTGTCGGCGCTCAAGGGCGCGCGCGCTCAGGCCGTGCGCGCTCAGGGCGCTGATTCTCCCCTGCGTTCGCTGCGCGAGGGCAGCTTCACGCCTGGCCCACCTGCCCGACCCAGGCACGCCATCGATCTGGCGTCCTGGCTGCTGGCGGGCGGCGCGATCGCGCATGCCTGCGCGCTGTACCTGGCCATCCATATCGGGCCGAGCTTTCGCTTCGGGTTTGCGCTGGCCTTGTCGGCCACCTTCTGGATCGGGGTGGCTTTGTTGTGGCTCGAAGGGCTCTCGGTGCGTGTGCAGGCACTGCGCATCCTGGTGCTGCCGGTGGCCGCGCTTACGTGCGCCTTGCCGCTGGTCTTTCCGGGGTCTGATTTTGCGCTCGAGAGCACCCGGCCCCTGTTTCTGCCGCACCTGCTGGTCGGTACGCTCGCCTACGGCGTGCTGATGCTTGCCGCCCTGCACGCCACCCTCATGACAGCCGCCGAGCGCGCGCTGCATTCGGGCCGCAGCATGCAGGGCTCCCTGTTCGGGCGCCTGATCGAAGAACTGCCGCCGCTGCTCGCGCTCGAGCGCATGCTGTTCCGGTTCATCCTCATCGGCTTCGTGCTGCTCACGCTCACCGTGATCAGCGGCGTTCTTTTTTCTGAAGCCACCTTCGGGCGCGCCTTGCGCTTCGATCACAAAACCGTCTTCGCGATCATCGCCTGGGTGTTGTTCGGCATCCTGCTGGCCGGTCGTCGCCTGCGCGGCTGGCGCGGGCGCACCGCTTTGCGCCTGACGCTGGCCGGCTTCACCGTGCTGCTGTTTGCGTATGTCGGCAGCCGGTTCGTGATCGAGGTGGTGCTGCAGCGCTCGTGAGGGCGCGCACTGCCGGAGCTCAATCATGGGAAAACTCTTCAGCTGGATCGTGATCATCGCGGTCATCTACGCGGCAATGCGGGTGTTCGTGTTGTTCCAGCGCAAGTCGCAGGCGGCCGCTCTGGCGCGTCAACGACGCGAACAGGCCGAAGGCCAGAGCGGGGGCCAGAATCAGAACCAGGGCCAAGGCCAAGGCCAAGGCCAAGGCCAAGGCCCGGGCGCCAGGCGCGCGCCCACTGATGGCAGCGAGCCCATGCTGGCTTGCGCGCATTGTGGTGTCTACGCGCCGGCCTCTGAAATGCTCAGCGCTCGCGGGCAGCACTATTGCTGCGTCGAGCATCGCGATGCCGGCACCGGCTGACACGCGCGGCACCGGGCTGTGGCCGCAGCCGGCTGAGTCCTACTGGACATCTTTGCGGTTTCTCGCGATCAGCCGGCTGGTGCTGGTCGCGCTGCTGCTGAGCTTCGTCCTGCTCGACGATGCCGGGCAGGCGGCGGGCGCGGGTTTCGATCGTGGCGCATTTCTCACCGCCGCCAGCATCTACCTGGCCGCTGCGGTGGGCTTCGCGCTGACGGTTAATCGTCTGCGCCCGTGGTTCCACGCCCAGCTGATGGTTCATGCCGTCACCGACCTGCTCGCGCTGTTCGCCCTAATGCACGCGGCCGGCGGTGGCCGCAGCGGCGTGGGCGTGCTGATGATCGGTGCGGTGGCAGGTGCGGCGGTGCTCTGCGTGCCGCGCATGGCGGCCTTCTTCGCGGCCCTGGCCACCCTGCTGCTGCTGGGCGAGAGTGCCTTGCCGGCACTGTCCGCCGATGGCATCGATGCGGCGAGCCTCGTGCAGGCTGCTCTGACCGGGCTGGCGTGTTTTGCGGTGGCGATCGTGGTGAGCTGGCTGGCCACCCGCCTGGCGGCCCAGGAGGCACTCGCTCAGCGTCGCGGCGATGATCTTCGCGCGCAGCTCGCCATTACCCGGCTCGTCATTTCAGAGCTGCCGCAGGGCGTGGTGCTGCTCGATGAGAAGGGCTGCGTGAGCACCATGAACCGCTCCGCCCAGCAGTTGCTCGGCGCTGCCGGCCAGACAGAATTCCTGAGCCGGATCGTGCGGGCGCGGCTGGCGCCTGATCGCGAGATCGACATCGAGATCGGCGCCGGCAAGGCGGCGCATCGGGTACGGGTGCGCCACCTCGAACCCGATCCCGGCCGCCCGGATGGCGACAGCGTGCTGGTGATCGAAGACCTGCGCCAGATAGAAGAGCGCGCCCAGCAGCTCAAGCTGGCGTCGATGGGGCGGCTGTCGGCCTCGATCGCCCATGAGATCCGCAACCCGCTGGCCGCCATCCGCCATGCCAATGCCCTGCTGGCCGAGCAGCTGGAAGCGCCGCTGGCCAGGCGGCTGGCGCGAATCGTCGAAGACAACTCCGTGCGCATCGATCGCATCGTCGAAGACGTGCTGTCGATCGCGCGGCGTGACCGGCCAACCCCCGAGCCGCTGCCGGTGGCTGAATTTCTGCACGGTGTCATTGCCGAACTGCTCGCCAGCGGGCAACTGACCGACTCACGCATCGTGCTGGCCATCGAGGCCCCCGACCCGATCTTGTTCGACGCTCATCAGCTGCGCCAGGTGCTGGTCAATCTGCTGACCAATGCGCTGCGCTACGCGACAGCCGGGGCCGCTGCGGTGCGGATCGGGTGGCGGCGCGCGCTCGATGATCGATTAGAATTCATTGTTGCCGACGACGGACCTGGGCTTGCGCCCGCCATACTCATGCACGCGTTTGAACCCTTTTTCACCACCGAAGCCCGTGGTACCGGCTTGGGCCTGTACCTGGCGCGCGAATTCTGCGACGCCAACGGTGCGAGCATCCGCTATGAAAGCCGTGAGCAGGACATGCCGTACCGCAGTGCCTTTGTCATCCGCCCGCGCCAATGAGCAGCGACGCCCCTGGCAGCCCCCGTCCCGCATCGCGTGTGCCGCGCGTGCTGGTCGTCGACGACGAAGCAGATCTGCGCGAACTGATCGAGATCACCCTGGTCAGCATGGGGCTCGACGTCGATTGCGCAGCCACGCTGCAAGACGCGCAGCGTCACCTCGCGCGTGGCGGTTATGCGCTGTGCTTGACCGACATGCGGCTGCCCGATGGCGAAGGCATTGATCTCGTCTCGACCATCGCCCGCCAGCATCCCAGTACACCGGTCGCGGTCATCACGGCCTTCGGCAGCGCCGAGAACGCGGTGGCGGCCCTGAAGGCCGGGGCTTTCGATTACCTCGCCAAGCCGGTTGCGCTCGAAGCGCTGCGCAGCCTGGTGCGCGGGGCGATCCAGGCGCCGGCAGCCACGCCCGCCGCCAATGGCAGTGCCGGCGCTGCCGACCCCTTGCGTGAAATGCTCGGTGCGTCTGCAGCGATCGACGCGGTCCGCTCGCAGATTCTGCGCCTGGCGCGCAGCATGGCGCCGGTATCGATCACCGGAGAATCCGGATCGGGCAAAGAGCTCGCTGCGCGCCTCGTGCATGCCTGCGGCGCGCGCGCCCGCCAGCCTTTTGTCGCAGTCAATTGCGGCGCCATTCCAGAACAACTGATGGAGTCCGAGTTCTTCGGCCATCGCAAGGGCTCGTTCACCGGCGCCGATCAGGAACGCGACGGATTTTTCCAGGCGGCGCACGGCGGCACCCTGTTTCTGGACGAGGTGGCCGATCTCCCGCTGGCCATGCAGGTCAAGCTGCTGCGTGCCATTCAGGAAAAGCGGGTGCGCAAAGTGGGCGCCACCATTGAAGAGCCGGTCGATGTCCGCATCATCAGCGCCACCCATCAAGATCTGGCGCAATGTGTGGCGGCCGCTCGTTTTCGCCAAGATCTCTACTATCGGCTGAACGTCATCGAGCTCAAGCTGCCGGCGCTGCGTGAGCGCCCGGAAGATGTGCCGGTGCTGGCCGAGGCCATCTTGCTGCGGCTGGCGGCCCGCGCCGGCATGCCGAGCACGCCGCGCCTGTCGTCGATCACCGCGCGCTATTTGCAGACGTATTCGTTCCCCGGCAACGTGCGCGAACTCGAGAACCTGCTCGAGCGCGCGCTGGCGTTTTCAAACGGCGAAGTGATCAATGTCGAAGACTTGGGCTTGCGTCCCGCAGTCAGCGATGCCGAGGCTGTCGAGCGCGAAGCACCGGTGCCGGTGATCAGCCACGGCAGCTCGCGCACGGCTCGGGTGACTGCAGACGGCATTCCCGAGTCGCTGCCTGACTACCTCGATCAGCTCGAGCGCGAGGCCATCGTCCGTGCGCTCGAGAAGACCCGCTACAACCGCACCGCGGCCGCCCGGCTGCTCGGCATCACGTTCAGAGCGCTGCGCTACCGGATGCAGCGCCTGGAGATCAACTGATCGATCCGCAGCGACGCAGCAGTTCCCAGCGCCGCAGCGATCCGCAGCGCCGCAGCGATCCGCTCATGGCACCGCAACTGCCTGCCCGCCCCGCGCTGGCATGGGCCGCCAATCACCCGGGCCTGCTCGATGGCGTGCGCCGCGTCTGTTCACCGCACCACGATGCCCGACCCGAAGGTGGTGCGGTCGATCTGCTGGTGATTCACTACATCAGTCTGCCGCCGGGACAGTTCTCAGGCGATGCCATCGAGCGGCTGTTCACTGGCCGCCTCGATGCGCAGGCCCATCCCTACTTCGCCACTGTGGCGTCGCTGCGTGTGTCGTCGCACTTCCTCATCCGACGTCGTGGTGAAATCGTGCAGTTCGTCGCGACCGATCGGCGCGCCTGGCATGCCGGCGTGTCCCGCTTCCAGGGGCGCGAGCGCTGCAACGATTTTTCGATCGGCATTGAACTCGAGGGCGATGAGAATCACCCGTTCACTGTTGCGCAGTATCGACGTCTGCAAAAATTGACTCGCGTGCTGTGCATGCGACATCCGCTGCGCTGGCTGGCCGGGCACAGTGACATCGCACCGGGTCGCAAGCCCGATCCAGGGCCATTTTTCGAGTGGGATCGCTACTGCTCGGGCCTTGAAGGGACGCGGCTCTCGAGACCCTTTTGACCGCCAGGCCGCGTCGCCTCTCGGTCGGCCATATGACAGCCATATTTCAATAGCGTTTCGGCCGCGAACCGCCCGCGAATGCCCGCGAATCGCCCGAGAACCCGCGCTGATTTTTCGCCCTTGGCAATCATCGATTGATCTGCGCGGCTTTCGAAGAATTGGTGCCTGAGCTGCTGCCTGTGGGACGTTTCGCCACTTGCGCTACATCGCTGCTGACCACTAGAATTAGTGCTGCCGGACGCAACCACCCCTACATCTTGTGGTTGGCGCGCCAGTCCATCCCGCGCGCCGGGAAGTTTTTTTCCGCGTTTTTAATGCCTCTTTCGCGGCGCTTTCGTACCTGTTTCGTACCTGTTTCGCGCGCTCCTGTCTCGCGTCCCTTTCGCCCTTTTCATTCGTATCGCTGGCTCGAGCCTCACTCAAAGTCTCGCTCGTCAATTCGCTCAATACTCAATAAAAGTTGTTGGAGGATCTTCATGCAATGGGTTGGTGAAAACGCCCCGGTAGCCACGGTCAATCCGGTCCCGATGTGGCCCGAAGGCTCAGGCACCGCAGATGCAGCCGTGCAGGCTGCCCGGTTCGTCGATTTCAAGATCATTCGTCGCAACGGCGCAGTCGTCGGCTTCGAGCCCGGCAAGATCTCGATCGCCATGACCAAAGCGTTTCTGGCCATCAATGGCGGCCAGGGCGCAGCCTC
>JAYVOV010000211.1:0-7622 GCA_043757735.1 Burkholderiaceae bacterium | reverse complement strand
GGTCTCCAGCGTTCGCCATCGAACAAATTGAATGGCTCGATTGCCGCAAGCTGCATCGGGGTCGTTGTCCGGACGCGATGAAGTGCCTGAAACCGCATCGCGCTTTTTCGCGCTTATCTTCTCAATCAAAGGAAACAAATCATGAACAGCATCATCTGGATCGTCAGCGCGCTGGCATAGCGCGCTGACTACGTCGGAACTACCAGTCGACGCCGTAATACCCGTTGACCTTCTTGCCGTACTCAGAAGTGTAGGGCGGCATGTCGTTCTCAGAATACCGCGGGGCGTTTTCAAGCCTCGCTTTATCAAGCGGCACGACATAGCCATCCTTCACCATGTCGTACTTGAGCATGTTCCAGGGAAGCGGATACCGGTCGGTACCCATGCCCAGGAATCCGCCGAACTCGAGAACGGCGTAGCGAACTTGTCCCGACCGCTTGTCGATCATCAGGTTGTCGATTGAGCCGAGCTTCTCGCCGGCGGTGTTGTAAACGTTGGTACCTTCGACCTTGTCAGAAGAAATAATGTCGTCTGTGATGATGGTGTCCGTGCCCATAGAGAATCTCCTAGATGAATGCAGAGGGAGTAGTCGACATTGCCTTCGCGTGGCTTGTTCATGCTTACGGGAGGCGGTCGACCAACACGAACGACGTCGGCAGATCACTGCGGCCGAATTGCAGCGGTACCGACCAATCCAGGCAAGCCAAGTGGCCGCAATCCTTTCGTCAGTTCGCAGTTCAATATAGGCTTGGATCGGGCTGTGCTCTGTGCGCCGCCGCACGATCGAATGCAGTTCGGTTGCGTGACTCGGATCGATGGTCGGGACTGCGCCATACTCATCCAACCAGCGCAGTCGCACTCCATAACCCCCACTGACCAACATGCACACGCTGCCTGATTCGGTCGATACGCTACCCGCCTGGCGACACCGCCGCCGACACGGCCACGAACGCGTACAGGCACCCCATCAAACAGGCCACAGCAGCGCAGGCGATGGCTCCGGGCGAGGGCTGGGATCTCGAGTTGCCTTTCGTCCAGGCCACCGGCCAGCGAATCTGGGTGCGCGCGGTGGGTGCTGCCGAGTTGGAAAGCGGCAAGCCCGTCAGGCTGGTGGGAGCCTTCCAGGACGTCACGGCGCTTCGCAACGTCACCGCCGAACTCGCAAAGCAGCACGAGCGGTTGCGCGTCACTCTGCAATCCATCGGTGACGCGGTGATCACGACCGACGCATCGGGTACCGTCACCTGGCTGAACCCGGTGGCCGAACGCATGACGGACTGGCTCAGCGCGGAGGCCAAGGGCCACCCAACAGGCCAGGTGTTCCACATCGTCAATGAAGAGACCCCCGCGCCGACGGAGAACCCGGTCGCCACGTGTCTGCAGCAGGGGGAAGATAGCGGGCTTGGCCAAACACACCGTGCTGATCTCGCGCGAAGGCGACGAGTTCGGCATCGAAGATTCGGCTTCGCCCATCCGCAACGAGCGCGGCGAGATCCTGGGCGTTGTGCTGGTCTTCCACGACGTGACCGAGGAGCGCTGCCTGAGCGGCGAGATGAGCTGCCGCGCCACGCACGATGCGCTGACGGGGCTGGTCAACCGCATCGAGTTCGAGACCCGGCTGCGCCGCACATTGAACAAGGCGCACATGAAGATAGCAGCGAACACGCGCTGCTGTTTATCGACCTGGACCAGTTCAAGCTGGTCAACGACGCCTGCGGCCACTCGGTGGGCGACCAACTGCTGCAACAAGTGAGCAAGCTGCTGGGCGAGACTGTGCGCGTCCGCGACACGCTGGCCAGGCCGGGCGGCGACGAGTTTGCGGTGATCCTGGAGCATTGCTCGGCTGATCAGGCCCAGCGCGTGACGCAGAAGATCTGCGAGCGCATGGATAACTTCCGTTTCATACAAGATGAACGGCGCTTTCGCATTGGCCCCAGCATTGGCCTCGTGCCTGTCGACAACCGCTGGGGCACCACGGCGGCCGTCCTTCAGGCCGCCGACACCTCGTGTTACGCCGCCAAGGAAGCCGGCCGCAACCGCGTCCATGCCTGGTTCGATACCGACCAGGCCGTGCGCGCCCGCCACGGCGAGATCCGCTGGGCCGCACGGCTCGAGCAGGCCCTGGACGAGAACCGCTTCGCGCTCTATGCGCAGCGCACCCACGCGCTCGACCAGCAGACCCACGGCCTGCATGTCGAGGTGCTGCTGCGAATGATCGAGACCGACGGCAGCGTCGTGCAGCCCGGCGCCTTTTTGCCTGCGGCAGAGCGTTTTCATTTCGCGTCGCGCATCGATCGGTGGGTATTGCACCATGCCACCGACGCCTTGACCGAGGCCGGTGCCGAAATCTACGGCCGGCTCTGCGTGGAGATCACGGAAACCGCAGCCGTCACCAACATGGCCGATGCCAGCGTGTTCATCGATCAGGTTCGCGCCTTGGGCGTGCGACTCGCGCTCGACGATGCAGCCGTGCGCTGCTTCGTTGACGTGGCACGCGTGGCCTGGGCACCCCTGGCAAACCAAGAGTGTGCTCGACGGGATCGTCCCAGGGTGCAAAACTAAAGCAGCACCCGTCATTGACACGGTGTAGGGCACGGCGTTCGGATCAGACTTGTCACAGTGGGGACCGGCGCCGTGCCCGCCTACCTCGGCATGGGCCTATTACAGCGCAACCATCTGCGCTTGGCTCATCGCCTGACGAACACGGCCTCTGACAGGCCGGCAGCCAAAACACCGAACTGACATAGCGCGCGGCGGCAAAGACCGTGCGCCTCTCCCCGGCCGCCCTCCGGGCGGCCGGGGAGAACAAGCCACAAGACCTTCAACCCTCAGCAAGCAAAAGTGCGTGCTGACAGCCGAAAAACCGCGGTTCTGAACAGCCGTTCACAAGCGCAGGGGCGGACTGGCTGGTGACCGGCGATCGGCGTGATTTCGGCCATCTGTTCGGAGCAATCCATCGGCATGTGCTGGTCTTGCCGCCGGCGCAAGCCGTGAAGCAGTTGCTGGATGAATGGGATCGATAGCCACCGGTGGCAATCCGTCATGAACGACCCCATGGCCGGCGATCACGGTCAGACGGCTCTGACCTCATCGAGCAACTCAGGATGGCGATCCAACAGTCTGAACAGTTTGACCCGCCGAAGCGACCGACGGGCATGCGCAGGTGAGCGGCGCACTTCTAAGCCTGCCACGGGTTGATGACTACCGCGCCTGCGGCCTCAAATGGTCTTGCGTCCCGGGTGGCGACAGCGAACCCATTGGCCGCCGCGATGGCGGCGATATAGCCATCGGACGTGGCGATGGCTTGGCCCGCAGCGCGGGCCTTTGCTATCAGCGCCGCATAGGTCTGCGTGCAGGCTAAATCGAAGGACAGTACGCGGCCAGCAAACAACGGCAGAACGCGCTTCTCGAGGCTTTCCTGCAGCCTGGAGCGCCGCTTGCCAGCAGGGAGCAGCGCCAGCCCCGCACGCAGCTCCGCCACGGTGATGGCGCTGAGGTAGAGCGTCTCCATGGGTTGGGCGTCGATCCACTTGATCACCCGCGGCTCGGGCTCGCGGCGAAGCGGCTCCGACAACACATGGGTGTCGAGCAAGATCATTCGAAGGTGACCGGGCGCGAGGGCGTCTTGTCGCGCACGCTGTTGAAGACAGCGAACTCCTCATCACTGAGTTTTGCCTGGCGGCCCATGTCCGCCAGAATCGAACCCAGCTTCACGCGCCCCTGAGGGCTGATTGCAGCTACCAGTATCTCCCGCACCTCGGCCTCCATGCTCTGGCCGCGCTGGGCAGCACGAACGCGCAGCGCGCGGTGCACTTCTTCGGGAAGATTACGAACCGTCAGCATGGCCATTGGAAATACCTCGAATGCATTCAATGCATGCATTTTATTATTTCGCATGCACCCTGCAAAGCGAGCAAAACGAAGCCGAGGACAACGACGTCTGCCCTCAGCGTCGCGAACGAACACCGGGCCGATGCCCATGCGGCTGGGCGCCACGCCACCGATCGACCAGGTCACCCTGCGCGCCAGTGGCGTGAGGCCCAGTTCACGCGCGATCGCCGCGGTGGTGACGATGCAGGCCAAGGCGCCGTCGTTCTGGCCGCTGGCGTTGCCGGCGGTGACGGTGGCGTCCGGGTCCTGCCGAGACTGCGGTCAGACGGCTCTGACCTCATCGAGCAACTCAGGATGGCGATCCAACAGTCTGAACAGTTTGATCAGTGCCAGGGGCGGCTTGGTCTTGCCATTCTCGTAGCGAGAAAAGGCATTGACGCCACCACCGAAAATCTCGGCGGCTTCCCTTTGATCGAGTGCGAGTTTTTTCCGCACGCTGGTGATGAACCCTGGATCGACGACAGCCGCATTCACCTGTCGTGAGAAATTGCGCATTTCACCCATGACGCGATTCGATTCGGCTGCATCCAGGATCGACTCGGCGCAGGCCGGGCAGAAGTCTCCCGTCACCGTCGCAATGACCGTGGTTTCGCCCTTGTAGGTATACGGAAGGTCGCGGGTGTCATGTATCAGTTCCGCCGCACCGCAAACCGGACATTTCATGTTCAATGCTCCTTGAAGGAGACGATCAGCAGGTCATCAATGACTGTCAGCCTCAGGTACACGTCGCCCATGCCGGGCTGCACGATCGCGCAAAGCGCGGTGCCCCGCATCGGGAAGATGCGAACCGTCAGCAGGGCCGCGCCCTTACCCCCCGACGCGCTCAAACACCGCCGAAATCCCCTGCCCGCCACCGATGCACATCGTCTCCAGCCCGTAGCGCGAACCGCGCCGCTGCATCTCGTTCAGCAGCGTCGACAAGATGCGCCCGCCGGTCGCGCCCACCGGATGGCCCAGCGAAATGCCCGAACCATTGACGTTCATGCGATCAAAATCCTTGTCGGTGAACTTCCATTCGCGGGTGCAGGCCAGCACCTGCGAGGCGAAGGCTTCGTTCAACTCGATCAGGTCCATCTGCGCCAGGGTGAGCCCCGCGCGGTCCAGCGCCTTGGCGGTGGCCGGCACCGGGCCGATACCCATGCGGTTGGGCGCCACGCCGCCGATCGACCAGGTCACCATGCGCGCCAGCGGCGTGAGGCCCAGTTCACGCGCGATCGCCGCGGTGGTGACGATGCAGGCCGAGGCGCCGTCGTTCTGGCCGCTGGCATTGCCGGCGGTGACGGTGGCGTCCGGGTCCTGCTTGAGCATCATCGGCTTGAGCTTGCCCAGGCTCTCAGCGGTGGTGCCGGGGCGCGGGTGCTCGTCGGCGGTGACCAGGGTGCTGCCTTTGGCCCCGGGCACTTCCACCGGCACGATGGCATCGGTGAAGCGGCCCTCGGTCTGCGCGGCCACCGCGCGCTGGTGCGAGCGCGCCGAGAATTCGTCCTGCTCCTGGCGGCCGATCCTGTATTCGCGGCGCAGGTTCTCGGCGGTCTCGATCATGCCGCCGGGCACCGGAAAGTTGCGGCCACCCGCAGTGACGCGACCACGCGCCAGCGCATCCGAGAAGTTCATGCCATCGCCCTTCGCGCCCCAGCGCAGGCCGGTGGCGTAGAAGGGCGCGTTGCTCATCGACTCGGCGCCGCCGGCGATCACCACACGCGACGCGCCGGTGGCCACCTGCATCACCGCATAGGCGATGGCCTGCAGGCCCGAGCCGCAGCGCCGGTCGACCTGGATGCCGCCGACGGTGACCGGCAGGCCGGCGTCCAGGCCCACCACACGGCCCAGCGCGGGCGCGTCCATGCTGGGGTAGCACTGGGCGAAGATGACGTCGTCGACCTGGTCGACGGGGAGTTTGGTGCGCTCCAGCAGGCCGCGGATGACGGTGGCGCCGAGGTGGTGGGCAGGGATGTCTTTGAAGACGCCGCCGAAGCGGCCGACGGGGGTGCGCAGGGGGGCGCAGATGACGGTTTCGAGGGTCATGGGTGGGATCCTGATTTGGAATGGAGAGAGGGTGAACATTACCGCAGCGGCGTGCGCGCCTCGCGGTTCGACGAGGCGCACACCCTGCTGATGAGCGCTCGGTTCGGCCCATCGTCATGCCGAAGGGGATGGGGCACATCGATAGGGTCTTCAGCCTCAACTTCAAACAATTGAGTGACGCGCTGATCAATGGCGCATGGTGGTCGTCGTTGCCGCTGGACTTCCTTCACCGCACTACCGGCAAGAAAGACTTCCGAGGTGACATTGCCAGCAAGATGCCGACTCCAGATCGGCCGACTCCCGCAAGACTTCTGGAGCAATCTCACCGACACCTGGTACGACATCGTTGGCCGCATCGTCTTCACGAACAGCAAGGACCTGGTCGGCAGGCGGCCCGCTCAGGGCTGGGTCGCCCAGGGGTTTATGACCATCACGCCCGCCGCCTGGAACGGCGCCGTGTCGCGCGTGGCCACACCAAAGCCGTGCGCGGCGGCAGTGGCGGCAATGTAGCCGTCGGGGGTGGGCAGGCCATGGCCAGCGGCCCGGGCGCGCACGGCCCGCTGGGCATAGTGGCGGGCGGCTTCGGTGTCAAAGGCCAGGATGCGCCCTTCAAACAGCGGCAACAGGCCCTCCAGCGTCTGGGCCAGCGCGTCTTTGCGCCGGCCAGCAGGCAACGCGCCAATGCCGAACCACAGATCGGCAAGCGTCACGCTGGTAATGAACAAGGTTTGCGCCACCTGCGCGTCCAGCCAGGCCTGCACGGCGGGGTGCGGTTGCGGCTTCATGGCCTCGAAAACCACGTTGGTGTCGAGCACGATCATTCGAAACTCAGTGGCTCGGCCGGTGTTGTGTCGCGCAAGGGCTCCGGGGCTGCTACATCTTCATTGGTGAGGCCGGCGCGCCGGCCCAGTTCGGCCAGCGCCGTGCCCAGGCGCAGCCGCTGCGGCGGCCGCACGGTGGCCTCCAGGATGCTGCGTATCTCGGCCTCGGTACTGCGGCCGCTCAAGGCCGCGCGCACGCGCAATGCACGGTGCACTTCGTCGGGCAGGTTTCGGACGGTGACGGTTGCCATGCTTGCCCTCTTGAACATTTGCTTCCAATGCTGGCAGTTTATATTTCTTGACAGCATTTTACGAGGGCAAAGTGGCTGGATCCTTCACATCGAACCTTGCGCGGTCTACATGCGGTTGGGCGCCACGCCGCCGATCGACCAGGTCACCCTGCGCGCCAGCGGCGTGAGGCCCAGTTCACGCGCGATCGCCGCGGTGGTGACGATGCAGGCCGAGAATTCGTCCTGCTCCTGGCGGCCGATTTTGTATTCGCGGCGCAGGTTCTCGGCGGTCTCGATCATGCCGCCGGGCACCGGAAAGTTGCGGCCACCCGCAGTGACGCGGCCACGCGCCAGCGCATCCGCGAAGTTCATGCCATCGCCCTTCGCGCCCCAGCGCAGGCCGGTGGCGTAGAAGGGCGCGTCCATGCTGGGGTAGCACTGGGCGAAGATGACGTCGTCGACCTGGTCGACCTGGTCGACGGGGAGTTTGGTGCGCTCGAGCGTAAGCGTTCAAACCGCGGCGTCTATTGACAGCCGGCCAGATCTGATCTCAGCGGGTTAACGTGAAAGACACTGCTGCGCAGACGTGACAGCGCCTGGCCCGAGAGGGACCCTGTCGTGATGCTGTCGGCAGATTTAGAGAACGCTCAGCCGG
>JAYVOV010000210.1:0-7627 GCA_043757735.1 Burkholderiaceae bacterium | reverse complement strand
GCCTTTGTAGAACTCGCTGGTGAAGCCGCCGCCCTGGATCATGAAGCCGCCGATCACGCGATGGAATACGGTCCCGGCATAAAAGCCCTCGCGCACGTACTGCAGGAAGTTCTCGACGCTCTTGGGCGCTTTGTCGGGGTAGAGCTCGACAACGATCTCGCCCATCGAGGTCTTGATGGCCACCTGCGGGTTGGCGGCAAGTGCGGTCTGGGTTGCGGTCAGGGTGAGGGCCATCAGCAGGGTGCCGATCAGTGGCAGTTTATTCAACATCGGATTCTCCGGATCAACAAAGTGTGTCTGCGGGGTGACTGCGGGGTGTCGGCGAGGTGTCGGCGAGGTGTCGGCGAGGTGTCCGCTGGGTTTCTGGGTTTCTGGGTTTCTGGGTTGGTCCGGCCGGCCGGACCATCGGCGCGAGCGGCTATTGCGGCCCGATCTTGCCGGGCGCAACTTTGTTCAGCATTTCGCGCGCCAAGGCCAGTTTGTTGCGGCTGTCGACGTTCTTGGGGTCGAGCTGACCGGCCCGCTCGTAAGCTCGCGCGGCCATGCGCAGGTACACGTCGCCCAAATTCTCGTGAGCCAGCGCGTAGCCGGGCAGGGCGCGCACCGCGTTCTCGAGCGCATTGCGCGCACGATCGAGGTCGCCGCGGCCAGCCAGCATCACGGCCAGATTGTTGTGCGGTTCGGGCAGCTCGGGAAAGTCCTGAGTGAGCTGCTCGAAGACGCCGATCGCGTCGTCGGTGCGCTTTTGCTCGGCCATGACCACACCGTACAAAAACCGCAGCTGCGGCTCGCGCGGATGGCGCTTGAGCGATTCTTCGAGTTTGGCCAGAGCAAGCTCGGGTTTGCCCTCCTTCAGCAGGCGTGCCGCCTGCTCGACAGCGGTCGCCGCACTGCGCGGGTCGCTGCGCTGCGCGCTGTCTTCAATTGGGCCGGCTGTGCTGCTGGCTGGTTCGCGAACGCCCGGTGTCGATTGCGCCCACAACACGCCGGGACCGGCGAAAAGGGCGACCGAAAACACCAGCCCGCCCAATGAAAAGCCAGGCCGATGACCGCTGAAACCCGATGCTATACTCGATTGCATTCCGTCATTCTAGCAACCGCGCGCCTCCCGCCGCCGCCCACCGCCTTCGCGGTGTGCGGCGAGCCGGTCGAACCAGCCGCGCAGCTCAGCCCAAATGCTACGCATCCACAACTCGCTCACGCGTCTAAAAGAGGACTTCGTCCCCATCGAACCCGGTGTGGTCCGCATGTACGTTTGCGGCATGACCGTGTACGACTACTGCCACGTCGGGCATGCGCGCATGCTGATCGCCTTCGATGTCATTCAGCGCTGGCTGCGTGCCAGCAGCTACCGCGTGACCTACGTGCGCAACATCACCGACATCGACGACAAGATCATTCGGCGCGCAGTCGAGAACAACGAGCCGATCTCCGCCGTGACCAGCCGTTTCATCGCGGCGATGCACGAAGACACCGATGCCCTTGGCGTGCAGCGTCCCGAGCATGAGCCGCGCGCCACGCAGTATGTGCCGCAGATGCTGGGCATCATCGAGCTGCTCGAGCGCAATGGCTACGCCTACAAGGCCAGCGACGGCGACGTGAATTTTTCGGTCCGCCGGTTCAAGGGCTATGGCAAGTTGTCCGGCAAATCGCTCGATGACCTGCGCGCCGGCGAGCGGGTAGTGGTCGACGACGCCAAACAAGACCCGCTCGATTTCGTTCTCTGGAAGGCATCGCGCGACGACGAACCGGCCGATGTCAAATGGCCCTCGCCTGTCTATGGCAGCGGGCGCCCAGGCTGGCACATCGAGTGCTCGGCGATGGCCACCGCGCTACTCGGCAATGCGCTGGACATTCATGGCGGCGGCGCGGACCTGCAGTTCCCCCATCACGAGAACGAGATCGCCCAGAGCGAAGGTGCTCACGGCGGCACCTTCGCGCGTTACTGGGTGCACAACGGCTTCGTGCGTGTCGACGACACCAAGATGTCGAAGTCGCTGGGCAATTTTTTCTCCATCCGCGATGTGCTGCAGCGCTTCGATCCGGAAGTGGTGCGGCTGTTCATCGTGCGTGCGCACTACCGCAGCCCGATCAACTATTCCGACGTCCATCTCGAAGACGCACGTGCTTCGTTGCTGCGGCTCTACAACGCCCTGAGCGAAGATTTTTCGGGTGCCACCGATGCCTCGGCGATCGACTGGAATGGTGAGTTCGCCCGGCGTTTTCGGGACGCCATGGACGACGACTTCAATACGTCGGAAGCCATGGCCGCGCTCCACGATCTCGCCTCAGAAGTCAATCGCAGCGGCAGTGTGGTTCTTGAAGGGCAGTTGCGTGCCCTGGCCGGGGTGCTGGGTCTGCTGCAGCGACCGGTGGCCGAGGTGCGGCGCGGCGGGCTGTTCGGGCGAGCCCAGAGTGCGCAGGCCGGCCTGGCCGACGCGGCCATCGAGGCATTGATCACGCAGCGTGCGGTGGCCAAGAAAGCGCGTGATTTTGCCCAGGCCGACCTCATCCGCGCCGATCTGCTCGCGCAGGGTGTTGTGCTCGAAGACGGCGCGGCCGGAACCACCTGGCGCCGCGGCTGACGGATCAGCATTGAAGCCCTTCTGGATCCATTCAGGGCTTGCCTTGCTCGAGGTCGACGAGCATGGCGGGCTGATCGTCACCGACGAGTTTCTGACGGCATACGCCAATCGGCCGGAGCTGGCGCCTGTGGAGGAGTCCTGTGCGGCCGAGCGCGCACTGCATGCGCGAATGCTGACTGCACCGCGCAGTCTGGTCGACGAGACCGAACTTTCCCGGCTGCTCGATGCCGATGCGCGCGACAACTGGCGCCTCTTTCTGCGCTTTCGCGATCGTCTGCTGCAGGCGCCCAATCTTCAGACGGCGTACCTGCAGCTGTATGCCGACGCCAATGAAGCGGGCCGCCTCGATGTGCCGCCGCTGTTCGCTGAACAACTCGCGCACATTATCGTTCACCACATTTTGGCCGGCTGCGAAGACGGTCTGATGCTGCGTGTGGCTGAACTCTGGTTTCGCGAGCAGAGCGTCTCCCTGGGCGACGAACGCGTGCTGCTGGCCGATGCTGAAACTGTCGACACTCGCGGCCAGACGCAGGGCCTGGGCAATCTGGGCCGCCTGCTCGCACAAGGCAAGGTGCGGGCGGCCGGCGTTGATCTGGAGGTGATCGACAAGGCCAATGCCGCTGCGTATTTCGGCCGGGATGAGCGGCATGACTTCGCTGTCGAACTCACCCATGGCCGTTCGGCCAGCTTTCTTTTGTGCGACTTGCTGGGGCGCTGGATCGGCCATCTGCTGGGGGTGCGCGTCAAGGTGAGCACGCTGGCGGGCATCGACGATGCGCGCTGGCGCTGGCATGTCGGGTTAGATGCGCAGGCCAGTCGCCTGCTCGATCAGTTGTGGCGCGAAGAAGGCCTGACACCCGATGAAAACCGCCGGTTTCTGCTGCTGATGAGGCTCGATTTCGAGCGCATGGCAGATCAGCTGCCGGCGGTGGCTGGCAAGCCCGTGTATCTGGCGCTAGCGGTCGATGAGGAGGGTGTGCTGCGCATGAAACCGCAGAATCTGCTGTTCAATCTGCCGCTGGCGCTGCACTAGAAGGGGCTGTGGCGAATGCCCAAGCCAAGCGGTCATCGCCGACCGCATCCAGGTTCGCGGCATCGGGCGCTGGACAGCAGAGATGTTTTTGATCTTTAATCTGCTCCAACCCAATATTCTTCTGTTGGATGATATCGGGCTGTTGTGCGCCATCGCTATAAACTATTCGGACACGCTTGGGCTGGCTCCGGTTGCGGTGGAATACTAGGCAAACAAACCCATGAAAACCACTTTCCTCGATTTCGAACAGCCGATCGCTGATCTGGAGCAGAAAATCGATGCATTGCGCTTCGTGCGCGATGACTCAGCGGTCGATATCGCCGAAGAAATCGAACGCCTGCAAAAGAAGAGCCACTCGCTGGTCAAAGACACCTACGGCAAGCTGTCGCCGTGGCAGGTCGCCCAGGTCGCGCGCCATCCGCAGCGGCCTTACACCCTCGACTACATCGCGGCACTGTTCACCGAATGGCATGAACTCCACGGTGACCGCCACTTTGCCGACGACCCGGCCATCGTCGGCGGCATGGCTCGCTTCAACGGCCAGGCGGTGATGATCATCGGCCATCAGAAAGGCCGCGACACCAAAGAGCGCGGCTATCGTAACTTCGGCATGCCCAAGCCCGAGGGTTACCGCAAAGCGCTGCGCCTGATGAAGCTGGCTGAAAAATTCGGCCTGCCGGTGTTCACCTTCGTCGATACGCCTGGTGCGTTTCCCGGGATCGGCGCCGAGGAGCGGGGGCAGTCCGAGGCCATCGGCCGCAATCTGTTCGAGATGGCGGCGCTGCGGGTGCCGATCATCACCACGATCATCGGCGAGGGCGGCTCGGGCGGTGCGCTGGCCATCGCGGTGGGCGATTGCGTTCAGATGCTGCAGTACTCGATCTACTCAGTGATTTCCCCCGAAGGTTGCGCCGCCATCCTGTGGAAGAGCACCGAAAAGGCGCCCGAGGCGGCGGAAATTCTGGGCATCACCGCCCATCGTCTGAAAGCCCTGGGCCTGATCGATCGAATCATCAGCGAACCAGTGGGCGGCGCGCACCGCGATCCCACCCAGATGGCGCAACTGCTGCGCCGGGCGCTGGGCGATGCGCTGCGTCAGTTCCAGGACGTGAAGCCCGCCGATCTGGTCCGTCAACGGCATGATCGGATCATGGCTTATGGCAAGTACAAGGAGATCGGCGAAGAGCGCTGACGCGCTCGCGTCGCTTCGTGTCCGCGCGGCGGTTGCTGAGGCGCTTGCCGGGCCTGCTGCTTTTGCGCCGGCCACTGCGCCCACGATCGTCCTGATCGCTTTCAGTGGCGGCCTCGATTCGACGGTCCTCCTGCACGCGCTGGCTGCGAGTGCCCCCGCCTCGCGTCTGCACGCTGCCTATGTTCACCACGGTCTGCAAGCTGCCGGTGATGCCTGGCCCGCGCATTGCCGCCAGGTCGCCGAGGCGCTCGGTGTGGGTTTCAGTTGCCTGCGGCTGCCGGCGCGCGTGGCGACCGGTGAAGGTCTCGAAGCCTGGGCGCGACGCGAAAGATATGCGGCGCTGAGCGAGCTGGCACGGCGTCTGGACGGCGGGGCTATCTTCACCGCTCATCATGCGGACGACCAAGCCGAAACGGTGCTGCTGCGGCTGGCGCGTGGTGCGGGTATCCAGGGGCTCGGTGCGATGGCGCCGGTTCGCCGGAACGGCGATCTGCGACTGGTTCGGCCTCTGCTCGAACTGTCGCGCGATGTGCTGGCCGCCTACGCGCGCGAGTCATCGCTGGAATGGGTCGAAGACCCCAGCAACCTGCACCTCGATCGGGCCCGCAACCGGCTGCGGGCAAACGTGCTGCCGGCGCTCGAGGCCGCGGTGCCAGGGGCTCGCAATAATCTGATCCGGGCAGCGCTGCTGGCACGCGAGGCGCAGGCGGTTCTGGCCGAAGTGGCCGGGCAGGATCTGGCGCAGGCAAGGACGCATGCGTACGCCAGTCTCGCGCAGGCGCCAGCCGCTTTGGCGGCCATGCTTTCGCGACCTGGCGCCGCGGCGGCTTCGCACCGCCAGCCCTTGCACCGCCAGGCCTTGCGGGGCTTGTCGCCGGCGCGTCGGCGTCTGGCGCTGCGCGCCTGGCTCGCCGAGATGGGACTGGCACTGCCCAGTGCCGCGGTGCTCGCCGAGATCGGCAAGCAATTGCTGGATGCACGCGGCGCGTACGGCGAGGTGATGCGCGAAGGGCTGGTGCTGCGTCGTTACCGCGACTGGTTGTGGGCCGAATCCGCGAGTGACTTCGCAGAGATTTCCAGCGAGCCCATCGTGCTGCGCTGGTCCGGTGAAGCGATGCTGACGCTGCCCGATGGGCAACTGCTGCTGGCGCCGTCGGCCGCCGGTGTTCGAGCCGACGTCCTGCGAGCGGGTCTGATCAGCGTGCAGCCTGTTGCCTCGAGCGTGCGGTTGCGGCTGCGCGCGGGCGGCCCGTCGCGCAGCCTGAAGCACTGGCACCAGCAGTTCGGCGTGCCGGCGCATCTGCGCTCGCGGCTGCCGGGGGTGTTCGTCGATGGCCGGCTGGTGTTCGTCGCCGGACTGGGGGCACCTGTCGAGGCGCAGATTGAACCGCAATCCGCCGGTCCGGGCAGCAGCGAGATGCGTGCAAGTGGGGAGGAGTCGTTCATTGCCCTCCAATGGCTGCCGAAAGAGCCATCAGATCCCCGCTGGTGGATTTGTGCGTCGCAGCAGGCGGCAGAAACCTGCGTACAATCAAGAAGTTTGCCCCGACTTCTGGAATACCCAGTCATGGCCTTGATCGTTCATAAGTACGGCGGCACGTCGATGGGCTCGACCGAGCGCATCAAGAACGTGGCGCGCCGGGTGGCCAAATGGCATGCGGCCGGCCACCAGATGGTGGTGGTGCCGTCGGCAATGTCCGGTGAAACCAATCGCCTGATCGGCCTCGCCAGGGAAATTGCCCCGCAGCCCGATGGTCGTGAACTCGACATGATCGCCGCTACCGGCGAACAGGTGTCGGCCGGCCTGCTGGCGATCGCGCTCAAGGCGATCGACGTCGACGCGGTCAGCTATGCGGGCTGGCAGGTGCCGGTGCGCACCGACAACGCGTTCACCAAGGCGCGCATCCAATCGATCGAAGACGCCCGGGTGCGCGCCGATCTGGACGCAGGACGCGTGGTGATCATCACCGGGTTTCAGGGCATCGACCCGGAAGGCAACATCACGACGCTCGGGCGCGGCGGCTCAGACACCTCTGCAGTGGCGGTGGCGGCGGCGCTGAAGGCCGAAGAGTGCCTCATCTACACCGACGTGGATGGCGTCTACACCACCGACCCGCGCATCGTCCCCGAAGCGCGCCGGCTGCCCAAGGTCACCTTCGAAGAAATGCTGGAGATGGCCAGCCTGGGCTCGAAGGTGCTGCAGATCCGCTCGGTCGAGTTCGCTGGCAAGTACAAGGTCAAGACGCGCGTGCTCTCGAGCCTGACCCCGCCCGATATCCCGCTGGCCGAAGAGGCCGTCTCCGGCACGCTGATCACGTTCGAGGAAGACAACACCATGGAACAGGCCGTCATTTCCGGCATCGCCTTCAATCGCGACGAAGCCAAGATCACGGTGCTCAATGTGCCGGATCGGCCGGGCATCGCGTACCAGATCCTGGGCCCGGTGGCCGAGGCGAACATCGACGTCGACATGATCATCCAGAACGCGAGTTCGAAGGGCATGACCGACTTCTCCTTCACCGTGCATCGCAACGAGTACCAGGCGGCGCTCGAGGTGCTCAACAGCAAGGTCAAGGAAAGCATCCGGGCAGGCGAGATCGCCGGCGACCCGAAGATCGCCAAGGTCTCGGTGGTGGGCATCGGCATGCGCTCGCATGTGGGCATCGCGAGCCTGATGTTCCGCACGCTGTCTGAAGAGGGCATCAATATCCAAATGATCTCCACCAGTGAAATCAAAATCTCGGTGGTGATCGAAGACAAGTACATGGAGCTCGCGGTGCGGGCCCTGCACAAGGCGTTTGGCCTGGATCAGACGCC
>JAYVOV010000209.1:0-7646 GCA_043757735.1 Burkholderiaceae bacterium | reverse complement strand
GACATACTCGCCAAATTCAACAAGAAATCGCTGTTGAATATCTTGTCCGTCCATTTGTCAACGAAACCACTGTAAGGAAGCGGCAAGATCGTCACGCTGTAGAAGTCGGCGCCGTCTTGGGGCAGAACCGTGGTAACGATCACTGGCATTTTGACTTTTTTCGACTTCATCATTGGCAAAGGTATGCGCGTTCCGTCGGCAGCGTTCACGCCGTATGAACTATCATAACGGACCACGGTTTTGGTAATGTCACCGGCGCTCACGCTCATGATTGAACTCCTGCACTTTGCAAGTGCTTGTGGGTGCGATTCACTTTGATGCCCTAACGATAGTCGCTGGGAAACACGTCGAATATAGTACGGACGTCTTAGATACGCGCACGTATAGCCAACGGGCTTGCAATCAACGAAGGCGGAATCGACCGTCGGTTTGACGGCATCGAGATCGCCAGCGGCGAACTGATTCCGAAACTGAAGCGGCTCGATACCGGCGCCTGCGAACAAACTCTCGATCTGATTGGCCTTGGCCTCGACCGCTGGTTTCGCGCTTTCGGTGGCCACTCCGCCCGCGCCCACTACTCGAATGCGGCGACGGCATCATGCCAGTCGGCCAGCAGCGCCTGGGTCGCTGCCACGCGCGCCAGACTGCTCGCGATCGCGAGCATCGGGCGCCTGTGGCGGTGCGGGAACGCCGCGCAGCAGCGTATGAATGAACGGAACGCGTATGAAAGGCCGGGACCAAGGCTGCGACCGCTTTCAATAAGCGCGCCGCAGATTGTGTGTCGTCCGCGATGTCAGCGCTGGCCACTGGCGGACTCCATGGCAAAGTTCCATTCCTCGATCAAATTTTATTTTGAGGCACTACAGCGCCGGACCGGAATCACCGAACAGGAGAAGTACGCAGTACAACCGGCACCGATTCCAGTACGCGTCGCGCAGCGAAATCCGTGACCGAAATAAGGGCTTCGAGCACGCGGACTGCTTCAAACAGGGTAAGGTGCGCTTCCCCCTTCGTCAGTTCCATGCCATGAATTCCGCCTCACCTTCTCCTGGCCAACCGATCGAGACCGATCTCGGCGTGCCTGTCTCTCAGAAAATTCGCGAACGGTTAAAAGCTGCCCGCGAGCGCTTCCACGCCAATGACAACATCGCGCAATACATCCTGCCCGACGAACTGCCGCTGCTCCAGTCCGAGGTCGAAGGCAAGCTGCTCGAGGTGCTCAACAGTCTGGTGATCGACACTGAAAGCGATCACAACACGCGCGAGACAGCGGCCCGGGTCGCCAAAATGTACCTGCGCGAGGTATTCAGCGGTCGCTACTCGCCAATGCCGGGCGTGACGGAATTCCCCAACGTGGAGCGCCTCAACGAACTGATGATCGTCGGGCCGATCACGGTGCGCAGCGCCTGTTCGCACCATTTCTGCCCGATCATGGGTCGGCTTTGGATTGGTGTACTGCCCAACGAGCACTCGAATCTGATCGGCCTGTCCAAGTACGCCAGACTGGCCGAGTGGGTGATGAGTCGGCCGCAGATTCAGGAGGAAGCTGTCGCCCGTCTGGCCGATCTGCTGCAGGAACGCGTGCAGCCCGACGGCCTGGCGCTGGTCATGGAGGCCAACCATTTTTGTATGCAATGGCGTGGCGTCAAGGATGTCAATTCAAAAATGATCAACAGCGTGATGCGCGGGGCGTTTCTGAAAGACCCGAATCTGCGCCGCGAATTCCTTGCCTTGCTCAACCAGAAAAGTGCCTGACGGGGCCCGATCATGCTAGTCAATCTGCTCTATGCAAGCCGCATCGCTGCCACTGCAACCGGCGAAATCGCCGAGGGCATCTTGCAGCAGTCGCGCGTCAAGAATCCGCTCCTCGGCATCACTGGCATTCTCTGCCAGGGCGGCGACGTGTTCATGCAGGTGCTCGAAGGTGGCCGCACGCCGGTCAACGAGCTGTACAACACCATCGTGCGCGATGGCCGCCATCAGCAGGTGATGCTGCTGCACTATCAGGAGGTGTCAGAGCGGCGCTTCGCAAGCTGGACCATGGGTCACGTGCGCCTGGACAAGATCAATCCGTCGCTGCTCCTGAAGTATTCCGAAAGAGCGGTCCTCGACCCGTTTGCCGTTTCGGGGCGGGCCTCGATGGCGATGCTCGAAGAGTTGATCGCCACCGCGCAGATCATCGGCCGAGCCGGATAGCGCCTCGGTGCCAGTCCACTCAAGGAGATCGCTGCGGCGTCGATATCCCCTGGACACCCCTTTTCGGCCCTGACTCGCGCGGCAAGCCGCAGAGACCTCCGCAAGCCCGCCCAGGATTTCCTGGTGAACATCGTCATCGTCGACGACGACCCGGTCAACGTCGCGCTGCTCAAGGCACTGGTCAAACAGCTGCCAGACTCGGTGGCGGTGCCATTCACCGACCCGCATGCCGGCGCGCATATCCAGCGCATGGCGCGCTATTTCAGACCCATTGCCCAGCGCATGGACATGAGCGAAGCCGTCCAAGACCTGCTGTCGCAGGCGCGCCCATGCATGACATCGGCAAGGTCGGGACACCCGACCACATCCTGCTCAAGCCCGGCAGACTATCCCCAGCGTCTGGCCGGCGAGGACATTGCATTGATCGATCGAATCGTGGCAATTGCCGATGTCTTCGATGCGCTCACCTCCATTCGCCCCTACAAGCAGGCGTCGAGCCACAAACGGGCACGCACGATGCGGAGCAGCGCGAATATCCGAGCCTGGTGAAATGGCCGGCCCACGAGCGGCTGAATCGCTGTCTGATCAGGAGTGAAATCTCAATCTCGCAAGCCGATGTTAGGATCGAATCCGACCGCGTCCGGCGCGCCGTCCGGGCCATCAGCCTCACCCCAAAGACCCGCAGCGCCTCGGCCGCTTGCCAGCCACCTCCAGGAGATCAGCAAGCATGAGCATTCGGGGCAAGGCCTACATCGCGGGAGCATTCGAGCATCCCACCCGCAAGGCTGAAAACAAGACAGTGGCGCAATTGCACGCCGAATGCGCCAAAGGCGCGCTGGAAGATGCCGGCCTGAGCCTGCGCGACGTCGACGGCTACTTCTGCGCGGGCGATGCACCGGGCATGGGTGGCATGAGCATGGTCGACTACCTCGGCCTGAAGGTTCGCCACGTCGACTCGACCGACGTCGGCGGCTCATCTTATCTGCTGCATGTGTCGCACGCTGCCCAGGCCATCGCCGCCGGCAAGTGCAACATCGCGCTCATCACCCTGGCTGGTCGGCCACGCAGTGAAGCGCACAGTGGCACCCTGCCGCGCGTCGCGATGCCCAACGTGCCTGATGCACCTTTCGAAATCCCGTACTTCCAGGTCACGGTCAACAGCTACGCAATGGTCGCGGCCCGGCACATGTACGAGTACGGCACCACCAGCGAGCAGCTCGCCTGGATCAAGGTCGCCGCGTCGCACCACGCCCAGCACAACCCGCACGCCATGCTGCGCGAAGTGGTCACCGTCGAAGACGTCATGAATTCGCCGGTCATCTCCGATCCGCTGCACCGCATGGACTGCTGCGTGGTCAGTGACGGTGGCGGCGCGCTGCTGGTGGTCAAGCCCGAAATCGCGCGCGCCCTGAAGCGTCCAATGGTCAAGATCATCGGTGCCGGTGAGGCCATCAAGGGCCAGGACGGCGGCAAGATCGACCTCACCTATTCGGGCGCGGTACGCTCGGGCGCGGCCGCCTTCGAAGAAGCGGGCGTGTCGCGTGCCGACATCCAGTACGCATCCATCTATGACAGCTTCACCATCACCGTGCTGGTGCAGCTCGAAGACCTCGGCTTCTGCAAAAAGGGCGAAGGCGGTCGTTTCGTGGCCGACGGCAACCTGATCTCCGGTGTCGGCAAGCTGCCCTTCAACACCGATGGCGGTGGCCTTTGCAACAACCACCCGGCCAATCGCGGTGGCATCACCAAAGTGATCGAAGCGGTGCGCCAGCTGCGTGGCGAGGCCCACCCTGCAGTTCAGGTGAAGGATTGCAAACTGGCTCTGGCGCACGGCACCGGCGGACTGCTCGGCAACCGGCACGGCAGTGGCACCCTGATCATGGAACGGGAGTGAACAAATGACGACAATCGCCCAAGATCGCAAACTGACCGCGCCCATCGTCTACCCCGACAACGAAGCCTTCTGGAAGGCTGCAGCCGAGGGCAAACTGCTGGTCAAGCACTGCACCGACTGCAAACAGTTCCATTGGTATCCGCGCCCGATCTGCCCGCACTGCGGCAGCGACCGGACCGAATTCAAAGAGTCCGCCGGTACCGGCACCATCTACACAGTCAGCGTGACCCGTCGGGCAGGCCCGATCCCGTTTGCGATCGGTTATGTGACGCTCGATGAAGGCGTGACCATGATGACCAACTTCGCCGACTGCGATCTCGACGCGCTGCGAATCGGCATGAAAGTGCGGGTGGTCTTCAAGCCCACCGAGGGTGGCCCGCCGGTGCCGTTGTTCACACCGGTCTGAGGCCATGACCGCCGCAGCGCGCGCCACCCGGTTTCGCGAGCTGCATCGCGGGCCGGGCGCGTTTGTTCTGCCCAACCCCTGGGACGCCGGCTCGGCGCGGGCGCTCGCCGCCATGGGCTTTGCTGCGCTTGCCACGTCCAGCGGCGCCAGCGCCGGTGTGCTGGGCAGGCGCGACGGTGAGATCACCCGCGACGAGGCGTTGGACCACGCCCGGATCATCGTGGCGGCGACTGAACTGCCGGTATCGGCCGATCTCGAAAATGGCTTTGGTGCCAGCCCCGAGATGGTGGCGCAGACAATCCGCCTGGCAGCCGAAACCGGACTGGCCGGCGGGTCGATCGAAGACGCCAGCGGCAACCCGGCACAGCCCATCTACCCGTTCGAACTCGCGCTCGAACGCATAGTGGCCGCTGCGGAAGCGGTCCGCGCGCTGGCGCGGCCGTTCGTGCTGACCGCGCGCACCGAAAACTATCTGCGCGGACGCCCCGATCTCGACGACACCATCAGGCGTCTGCAAGCCTTCGAAAAAGCCGGCGCAGAGGTGCTGTTCGCGCCAGGACTGCCCGACCTCGATTCGGTGCGGGCCGTCTGCCAGGCGGTCAGCGCACCGGTCAATTTCATGGCGGGCATCAAAGGCAAATCGTTCTCGGTGGCTGAACTCGCACAGGCCGGCGTCAGGCGCGTGAGCCTCGCCTCTTCGTTGTATCGGGCTGCGATGGCCGGACTGCGCGAGGCCGCCACCGAGGTACGTGACAAGGGCAGCTTCGGCTACCTCGAGCGGCTCTGAAAATTCGATTGCCCGGCTGTCCACAGGAAACCGCAACATGAGCATTGACGCCTTGGGCTGTCTCGGCATCCGCTCTGACAAACTCGACGACTGGGCTGCGTGCGCCCCGGGCTTGCTCGGCCTCGATCTGGCCGCCTGGCAGCCGGTGGAAATGCACCAGGGGGCCAGCCTTTGGGGACACGACCGCAGCTGGCTGCCGGCAGATCAGCTCGCCCAGGCGCGCGAATTCAATCAGCTCGCACAGGCGCGCGAATTCACACAGGCGCGCGAATTCAGATCGCGGGGCGCCGCCGAGGGCATGCGCGAACCGGTCCAGGTGCTGCCCGGCAATCACGTCGTGAACCCTCTTGACTGACATCCACCATGACCAATGAAATCCGCAATTCGAAGCGCGCCGACATGCTGGTCAGCCCGCAATGGCTGCAGGCCCATCTGACAGATCCGGACCTGCGCATCATCGATTGCAGCGCGCAGCTGATCATTCAGCCGATCGGCGCTTCGCGAGTCGAGAGCGGCCTGCCGCACTATCTGCAGGCGCACATTGCGGGCGCTCGTTATGTGAACATGGCCGTCGACCTGTCAGACCCGCAGGGCCGGTACAGCTACACCTTCCCCAGCGATGCGCAGATCGCGGCCAGGCTCGGCGCCCTCGGCATCGCCAACCATCACCGGATCGTCCTCTACGGCAGCGGCTATCTGGGCTCGGTCACCCGGGTCTGGTATGTGCTTCATGCGGCCGGCCACGAACGGATCGCCCTGCTCGACGGCGGTTTCGAGCGCTGGCAGCAGGAAGGCCACCCCGTGACCGCACAGCCGCCGGTCGTGACGCCCGAGACTTACCAGGTCTATCGACGCCCTGGCCTGATCAGCGATGCGCCGGGCGTGCTCGCAGTGATCGACGACTGCCAGACCTGCGTCATCAACGCGTTAAGCCGGGAGCAGTTCCTGGGCACTGGCGGCACCCACTACGGCAGGCCCGGCAGTATCCCCAACAGCGTCAGCGCGCCGGCACGCGAAATGATCGACCCCAAGACCAACCGCCTGCTGCCCGACGAGGTCTTGCACGACCAGCTAGCGAGTGCCGGTGTCTGGCAGGCTGATCGAGCGATCAGCTATTGCGGCGGCGGAATCGCGGCGAGCGTCACCGTCTTCGTGCTCGAGATGCTCGGGCACCAGAACTGGTCGCTCTACGACAACTCTCTGCTCGAATGGTCGTCACGGCCCGAGCTGCCCATCCAGTCACGCGCCTGAGCACGCACGCCAGCGGCGTTTTTTTGCAGTCTCTCTTACCGGAAAGCCAGACCCATGATTGATCTCGTCCGCGGCCAGCGCGAGTTGGACCTCGAAGCCCGCACCGCTCGGTTCATCCGCGAGCAGGTGATTCCGTACGAAACCGACCCACGCGTCGAGCACCATGGCCCGACCGACGACCTGCGCCGCGAACTGCAGGCCAAAGCTCGCGCGGCCGGCCTGCTGGCGCCGCAGGTCGGCGAGGCCTACGGCGGATACGGCCTGAACCATCGCGAGATTGCCACGGTGCTGCGGGCCTGCGGTTATTCGATGCTGGGTCCGGTCGCGATGAACTGCATGGCGCCAGACGAAGGCAACATGCATCTCTTCGAAAAAGTCATGACACCCGCGCAAAAAGAGCGCTGGCTGCGCCCGCTGGCGGCCGGCGACATCCGTTCAGCCTTCATGATGACCGAGCCCGACGATGGTGCCGGCTCCGACCCGTCCATGATGACCACCACCGCCCGCCAGGACGGCGACGACTGGATCATCAATGGCCGCAAGTGGCTGATCACCGGCGCGCAGGGCGCCAGCCTGGCCATCATAATGGCGCGCACGCCTGGTGGCGCCACCTTGTTCCTGACCGACATGGACGTGCCTGGCGTCGTGATCGAGCGCACCTTGAACACCATCGACCGGTCGATGCCGGGCGGCCACGCGGTGGTCGCGCTCAACGATGTCCGGATCCCCGCCAGCCAGGTGCTCGGTGAACTCGATCTGGGCTTTCGGTATGCGCAGATCCGGCTTGCCCCGGCACGCCTCACCCACTGCATGCGCTGGTGGGGCGCAGCCCGGCGCGCCCACGACATCGCCACTGGCTACGCCTGCAAACGCCAGGCGTTCGGCAAGCCGCTGATCGACCACGAGGGCGTGGGCTTCATGCTGGCCGACAACGAGATCGACCTGAAGCAATCGGAACTCACCATCGACTGGTGCGCCTGGGTGCTCGACCAGGGACACCCCGGCACGTCTGAATCGAGCATCGCCAAGGTGGCAGTCTCGGAGGCGCTGTACCGCGTTGCCGACCGCTGCGTTCAAGTGCTGGGCGGCATGGGCGTCACAGAAGAAACGCC
>JAYVOV010000208.1:0-7650 GCA_043757735.1 Burkholderiaceae bacterium | reverse complement strand
CGGCTGAGCGTTCTCTAAATCTGCCGACAGCATCACGACAGGGTCCCTCTCGGGCCAGGCGCTGTCACGTCTGCGCAGCAGTGTCTTTCACGTTAACCGTTCGCCGCGCCCTTGGCAAGTGCTTCCGCTGCCGCGGGCCCAGTAGCCCCCTACAGTCTCGGCGTAGCCACGCACAGTTGCCTCGCAGAGGTGATAGAGATACTCACCGTCTTGCGCGTGCATTATCTGAAAGACGACGCCTGCTTCATTCATGATTGGCATGAGTGAACGCGCAAGCGGTTTGGTTCAAAGGCAAGTTGTCAGGGAACGCAGCAATCTCGAGACCCTGGTGGAGGCGACCCCGCTGCACCCGACGCGCTTGCGTCGGTCGCGCAAACCCTCGTGCGCAGCCGACTCCAGCGGCCCTGGTGTGTCCTCGGTGGCTTGCAGAGCGGCCTGCCCGAGCAGATGGCACGTGATCACGCGGTGCACCACCTGCAGCACCAGCCTGGGCCTGGGTGGCTGAAGTCAAATTGGCCGAATGGGCGACCCCGCAAGATGTCAGAAATCGCCGCTCCAACGCCAGCATCATTGCAAGCAATCGCGTCGTTTTCAACATTAAAGGCAATGACTACCGACTGATTGTGGCCATCGCCAGTTCTCGATGCCTCGACCTGACGCCAACACCTCCTGTACGTACTGTTCGATCGCCATGCCCTGTCGCACCGCCAGGCCCACATTGAGCTCCTGCGCGACCCCGACGCGCTGCGCACGGCGCGGCCCAGGAGTCATCATGCCCCGATCAAAGATCTCGCTCGCTGTCGGCCTTGCGCCGCGCGAGGATCGCCTGCTGGCTCAAGCCGCTTTGCGCCTGGGTGCTCAGCAGTGTCTGCCACTGCGCGGGACTGCGGTGGATCCGCCGGCGTGTGCTCGCTGATGCCTGGTTGGTCTTGATCATCGCCCCGTGGCCGCCAGATTGGCCACGCTCAAGGGTCGGGGCTGAGGCTTGTCGCCTACGACTTGACCACTTCCATACGCGTGATGACCGATTCTTTGCGCTCTTGCCCGAAGGTGATCAATACCTTGTCGCCCGCCTTGAACGCTTCAAGCGCCACGCCCGCCTTGGAGCGCATCGTCTGCTGGCCCATGCTGGCCTTGAAGGTCACCTGCCGCCTTACTTGGTCGATCGCGACAATTTCGGCTGCGTAGCCGCCGCTCTGCGCCCATGCCGGCGCCACACCGAAGGCGGCCAGCGCCGGCACAGCCGCTGAGATGGCAAGGGCCGATGACGCGGCGAAAAATCGCCGTCGTGCCTTCACTGAGGTTTGGCAGGCTCAAGCGCGAGGATGAATTTCGCCAAGGTGCGCGCATCGGCCATCGGTACTTTCGGCTGGGGCGGCATCACATCCTGCCCCCAAACGCCGCCACCGCCAGCCCTGATCTTCCTGGCCAGCTTTTCAGCGACTTTCGCGTCATTGCCGTACTTGGCGGCGATTTCATTCAGTTTGGGGCCGTACTTTCTTTTGTCGATGCTGTGGCAGGCAAAGCAGTTGTGTTTTTGCAGCATGACCTCGTCGGCCAAGGCGTTGCCGGTCATGAGCGTTGAAAGCACCATGACGGCGAGCAAATTACCCAGATGTTGCATTGACATCTCCGCTAGGTCTGCGCAGTGGCGCGATGTGTTGCTGAGATGTGCACTTCTGAATTGCGCAAGATCGCACACGCCGCGAAAGTCTCGCGGCGTGTGCGCAACCACAACTCAACTCACTGCGGAGTGACCTTGATGATGCTGCCCTGGTCTTCGAGGGCCACATAGAGGTTGCCATCCGGGCCCATCACTGCGGCGCGGAAGCGCCCCGTCACGGTAGGCCATGACATATCCGTCTTCTTCGCCTTGAGGCCATCGGCACTGATCTTCAACACCTCCAGCCGGTTGCCCGCCGGCGTGCCGTGGATGCCGATGCCGGCATAGCCCACCACCATCTGCCCATCCCAATCCTTCCAGTTCTTGCCCTGGAGGAAGTCGTTGCAGAACATGCCTTGCGACAGGCCGCCGTTGTTGTAGGCAGGCTTCATCGCCTTGGGGTAGGTCTTCAGGTCCGTCATGGGCATGAAGGCGCTGCGCTGCTTGGGCGCCATCGCACCCATCTGGTTGGGCGAGTAGCCGCAATAGTCATCGGGGCAGTCCTTGCGCCCAGCCACATTGGGCCGCGGGTCCCAACCGGCATTGCCACCATTGCTCAGCGCTGTGACTTCGTCACTGTGCCACGGGCCGTTTTCCGCGGTGAACGGGCGGTTGTCGCCGGGCCTGAAGGCGATGCCCTGCGGGTTGCGGTGACCGTAGGTGTAGACGCGGGGGTCAAAACCAGCGGGCGGCTTGTTGTCGGGCGCAGCCTTGCCATCGCGGTCAATGCGCAGCACCTTGCCGCCGATGTACTTCGGATCCTGCGGGGCGATGCCTTTGTGGTTGTCGCCCGTCGTCACGTACAGGAAGCCGTCGCCCGGGTTGAAGCGAATGCGCCCGCCGTTGTGGGCGCCTGGCCCGCCGAAGGGGTGCTTGGTGGCCACGGGCTTGTAGCCAATGTCGCCCACGATGTCGGAGCGATCAGACACGGCATTGAAGCCGTCACTGACCTTCATCCGCATCACACGGTTGCCCAGCTTGTCATTCAGCTTGGAGCTGGAATAGACGTAGATGAAGCGGTTCTTGGCGAACTCGGGGTCAATTGCTACGCCCATCATGCCGGCCTGGCCGTCGCAGAAGAGATCGGCGCTGCTGGACGCATAGCCCGTGGTTCCGCCCAGACCATGCAACTTGTTGATGGTGCCGTTGGGCATGCGCACCGACAGGCCCTTGCACTTCTCCGTGAAAAACATGGTGCCGTCTTTCATGAAGGCCATGTCCCACGGCAACTCCAACTTGCCAACCGCCACCTCGGTGGTGATGGTGGGCGCCGCAGCCTGCAGCACACCTGCCGCAGTCAGGCCCGCCGTGAGCAATAGAACGCGAGTGAACTTGTGCACTGTTGATTCCTATAATGGTCGTACTGCAGCTTACCGCATCTGCGAGATTGCAGGTGCGCGAGCAGCGTGCAGGTGTACTACCAACGGCGGCTGCCAGTCAACAGGGCTTGCGATGATTGGCGTTGTCGCGAAGCCCGTTTTGCTTCTCAAAACCCTGATGGTGGGCACGCCCGACCGCTTTCCCCTGGCCGCGTAAAATACCGACCACGAGCGCTTCGCGAAGGGCCTATCGCAGCTGAGTCCAAAGACCGCTTCCAGGCGCCGGCGCACCCAACTCGCGCCGCGCCAAAGCGCAACTCGAGCCGGTGCAGATCCACTTCCGAAGCCGGGCACGCGTTCATCTTTGCAAGAACCTGAAGACGCCTGGAACTGTCGCGCCCGCGCTGCAAATCGCGGTTTCGCTCCACGTAATCGGGGTGCGTCTCGCGGTACTGGTGCCAGTAACCGACGTTCTGATCCGCCCACGCCTGCTGCACTCGCGCCTGGTTCTCGCGGTACGCCGGATCGCTCTGGCGGCGCTCCCGCTGCCAGCGTCGTCGTCGCTCGCGCTGGCACGCCGGCACCGGGCACCGGGCAAAAGCTCTGTTTCGGAGACTGCGGGCGCGGCTCGAACACCGCCCCGCACCCGAACGCGAAGTCGACGGGGACGACAGAGGCCGGAACGTGCCTCAGTTCACTGGGTCAATTCCGTGAGCACGAAGCGGGTCAGTTTCCGTGAGTGCCAAGGGTGGATATGATCGCATCTGCCCAAATGGGCAACACAGGAGGCTTTCATGTTCGATCTCGTCATTCGCAACGCCGTTGTCGTCGACGGTACCGGAGCACCGGCACGTCACGAGGACGTGGCGATCCAGGACGGGCGCATCGCGGCGCTGGGCGTCATCGCGGCGCGCGGCCGCGAGGAAGTCGATGCCCACGGCCTGGTGCTCGCACCCGGCGTGATCGATGTCCACACCCACTACGATGCCCAGCTGACCTGGGACCCGAGCGCCTCGCCCTCGCCGGCACTGGGCGTCACCACTGTCGTCATCGGCAATTGCGGCTTCGGCATCGCGCCGGCGACACCCGAGACGCGCGAGCTGATCCTGGCCAATCTGTCCGAGGTCGAAGCGATGTCGCTCGAGTCGCTGAAGGCCGGGGTCAGATGGGAGTTCGAGACATTCGCGCAGTACCTCGACATGCTTCGGCGCAACGGGGTTGTTCCGAATGTAGCGTCATTCGCCTCTCACTCCGCGATCCGCTCTGTGGTGATGGGGGCCAGCGGGTCCCGGCGCGAGGCCGCGCCGCAGGAACTGGCGCAGATGGTCGCGATCTTCCGTGAGGCGATGGCGGCGGGAGCCATCGGACTGGGCTCGTCGACCTTCGAGAACCACAACGGGGCAGGCGGCGTGCCGGTTCCCTCACGCCTGGCGAGCGACGAGGAGTTTCTCGCCTTCGCAAGCGTGATGGCCGAGTTCGACGCCGGGCTGATCGTCATCACCTGCGGCGAGCGCACCACCATCGGCTTCCTGGAGCAGCTCGCGCTCACCAGCGGACGGCCCGCGGTCTACGCGCCGCTGCTCCACTACAGCAATCAGCCTGAGCGCGCGGCGCGCATTTCGCAGCAGTGCCGCGACGCGCGGGCGCGGGGCGTACCGGTCTACGCCCAGGCGTCCTGCCAGGCGCTCAGCATGGACTTCAGGCTCGACAGCGCCTACCCGATGCTGATGGTGCAGCCCTGGGCCGAACTCAAGACCTGCGACCACCAGGGCTTCGTCCGCGCTTTTTCGTCGCGAGCCTTTCGCGACCGGATGCGCGACAGCCTGTCGCGCCCCGACGGCGGGCGCATCTTCAATGGTGACTGGCGCCGGGTGGAGGTCACGATCGCAGCATCCGAGCGCAACCGGCTGCTCGAAGGCCGCAGCATCACCGATATCGCGGCCGAGCGAGCGGCAGATCCGCTGGACGTATTCCTGGACATCGGGCTGGACGAAGACCTGAAGACCACTTTCACCGCCAAGCTGCTCAACGTCGAGGAAGACCGGGTGGCCGAACTGCTCGCCGACGACGGCAACCTGGTGAGCCTGTCCGACGGCGGCGCCCACCTGACCTTCTTCTGCGACGCCGGCTTCGGTATGCATTTCCTGGGCCGTTGGGTGAGAGAGCTGGGCCACTTCGACCTGCCGCGGGCGGTGCGAAAACTCACCAGCGACGTCGCCGACATCTACGGATTGCCCGACCGCGGGCGAATCGCGATCGGAGCACACGCCGACCTGATCCTGTTCGACCCCGACACCATCGGTATCTCGAAGACCACCCGCAGCGCGGACCTGCCGGGCGGGGCGATGCGCCTGACCCGCAGTGCACCAGGCTTGAAGACGGTCTGGGTCAACGGTGTGCGCGTTCACCACGACGGGCGTTACGTGCATGGCACCGCCGCGCCGGGCCAGGTCATCACCCGATTCAACAGGGCGCGCCCGAGTGTGGCCATGGCGCAGCGCGCCGCCACACCGCGCGCCGCCGGGCCAGGCCCCACGGCCGACGCTACGCCTGGCGTGGGGCCGGCGGCCGATGGCGCTTGAGCGCCTGCAATCGATCCATCGAAACACACCCAACAGAGGACATCGGAATGGCACGCATCGGATTCATCGGGCTCGGGCGCATGGGGCGCCCGATGGCCAGCAACCTGCAAAAGAAGGGCTTCGAGCTCGCCGTCCACGACCTGGTGCCGCAAGCCTTGGCCCAACTCGTCACCGGTGGCGCCACCGCGCTCGGGTCGGCGGCCGAGGTGGCCCGCGCGTGCGACATCGTCTTCACCATGCTGCCTGGCTCGCTCGATGTCGAAGGCACGGTGCTCGGCCCCGACGGCCTGATCGCCCACGGCCGCCCCGGGCTGCTGATCGTCGACATGAGCACCATCGACCCGCGCAGCACCGACAAGATGGCGCAGGCCGCGCAGGCCGCCGGCATGTCGCTGGTCGATGCGCCGGTCGGTCGGCTGGCTTCGCACGCCGATCGTGGCGAATGCCTGTTCATGGTGGGCGGGAGTGCCGACGATTTCGCGCGGATCGAGCCGATGCTCCAGGCGATGGGCTCGACCATCCACCACTGCGGCGCGGTGGGCAGCGGCATGCGCACCAAGCTGGTGAACAATTATCTGGCGGTCATTTCCTGCCAGCTCAACGCCGAAGCCCTGGCGCTGTCGCAGCGATTCGGCCTGAACCTGAGCAAGACGCTTGAAGTGATTCACGGCACCACCGCCACCAACGGCCAGCTCAAGATCGCCTGGCCCGCCAAGGTGCTGGCCGGTGACATCGAGCCGGGGTTCTCGATCGACCTCGCCCACAAGGACCTGACCCTGATCGTCGGCGCGGCGAACGACGCGCGGGTGCCGGTGCCCCTGGCCGCCGCCGCCAAGGAGGCGTTCAGCCTGGCGCGGGCGGCGCAGTGGGGCGCCAAGGATTTTTCGGCGATGGTCGATGTGCTGTGCGAACACGCGCACATCGAGAAGCCGCGTCTGCCAGCCTCCTGACAACCGGCACGCAGGAACTAGATGCCAATGCGCTGCGCGTCGCTGCCGGCCATCGCATCGGCGCGATAGCCGATCAGATCGCCGCACGGCTGCGGCGCAGCCTGCTCGTGGTCGTAACCGGGGGGCAGCTGAACACGTAGTGCGCATCGACCAGCACCTGCTGCGCATAACCGCCGGCATCTGCCAGCCGGTGAAGCGCGCCTGTTCGCAAACAGATGGTGCCGACCACTTGAACATTCACCTGCACTGCCTGGTGCTGGACGGTGTGTACCGGCGCTGCATCGAGGGCGCGCCGGAATTCGTCGAGGTGCCCGCGCCAACCGACCAAGCGCTGCAGGCGGCGGCCCGTACTGATCGCATTCAAGACAGCCTGGCGCGACGGCACCACGCATCTGGTGATGAGCCCGCTGGCGTTCATGCAGCGGCTGGCCGCGCTGGTGCCCAGGCCGTGGCCGCACCTGATCCGCTTCCACGGCGTACTTGCAGGGCCGTTGGCGTCGGCTGCGCCGTCAACGCAGGGCCTATCGCAGCTCAGTCCAAAGACCGATTCAAGCGCGTCGGGTGCCGTGTTCGGGGTGCAGGCGGCACGGGGAAAAGGGCGTTTGAAAAGCCTATCCTCAAGCGCAAATCGGGCCGGCTCGACGAAGCATCCATTCATGATTGTGCCGCGCACGCGATCCCGCAACTGTGAAAAATCCGGCATCCACGCTGTGTTCGACGCAGCGCCGGTGCGGTGGCAGCATGCGAGGAGCACGTGGCGAAGATCCGAAACATGATCGCGTTTCACCCACCAGGAGACTGAAATGCCACTCACCGGGCTGTTGTTGTCCTTCAAGGGCCGAGCCACCCGCTCGCAATTCTGGATCGTTTCGATCGCGTCCAACGCGGTGCTCGCGATCGCCTCGGTCATCTTTGGCGGACGCCCACTGCTGGCCATCCTGCTGCTTCCGCTGGCGATCGCGTACTTCTGGGTAGCCATCGCGGTTCAGGTGAAACGATGGCACGATCGCGGCAAGTCGGGCTGGTGGTCGCTGATTTGCCTGGTGCCGGTGATCGGCACCGCATGGGTTCTGGTGGAATGTGGCTGCCTGCCAGGAACGGTCGGGCCCAATGCGTTCGGCCCCGATCCGCTCGCC
>JAYVOV010000207.1:0-7661 GCA_043757735.1 Burkholderiaceae bacterium | reverse complement strand
CCGTGCGCCACCAGCAGTCCCTGGTCCAGGTGGCCGATCGCCATGTCGTCGATTTTCTGCGTCACCAGCCGGCGCAGATCGGGAAACGCCATCTGGGCCAGGATCCGGCCGCGCGCCTCGATCTTGCCGGTGATGGTCAAGCCGTTCCAGAAGGTCTGGCCGTGACCGGCACGCAGCAGCAGCAGATGCTGCGGTGTATTGGGCACCCGCACGCCTGCCAGCAGCGAAGAATCCGCCTCGAACAGATCCCCGCCGCGCTCGCGCAGCGCGGCGCTCCAGGCATCGAGCGCCTGCGCCCGGCCCAGCGCCCGCGGCGGCACATAGGTGCCGGCCGCATCAAAACCGCCATGCATGCGCTGGCCATCGATGACGTGCAAGGCCGCGAAAGTGTGATCGCCGAGCAGCTCGGCCTGGCTATACTGGAGTTGAGTCATAGAGTCTCGATCGCGAATGGCGAAAATTGTGCGTGCAACGCATTCTAGCGACCCGCGGCGCGCTGCGGCGCGGCGCACGACAGATCCCCGAGCGAACCCCATGCCAATTCCATTTCAACCGCAGGCGAACCCGGAACCGTGATCTGCCATGAACCCTGATTTCGCCCATACCCTGATCGCCCGGCTCGCCGCCCGCGAGATCACCGCCCTGGCACTCTGCGACCGGACAATCGCCCGTATCGAAGCCCTCGACGGTCCGATCAACGCGGTCGTTGTCCGCGATTTTGATCGCGCGCGCGAACAGGCGCGAGCCGCCGACGCGGCATTGGCACGGGGCGAACGGCGGCCCCTGCTCGGCCTGCCAATGACAGTCAAAGAGGCATTCGATGTGGCCGGCCTGACCACCACCTGGGGAATCAGCGCTTTCCGCAATCACCTGCCGTCACAGGATGCCGTCATGGTGGCCCGCCTGAAGGCCGCCGGCGCGATCATCGTGGGCAAGACCAACGTCGCGACCGCGCTGGCCGACTGGCAAAGCGTGAACCCTTTGTACGGACGCACCTGCAACCCGCATGACTTGACGCGCTGCGCCGGCGGCTCGTCGGGCGGCTCGGCCGCCGCACTCGCCAGCGGCATGGTTGCGCTCGAACTCGGTTCGGACATCGGCGGATCGATCCGTGTGCCGTCCAACTTCTGCGGCGTCTATGGCCACAAGCCGAGCCACGGACTGCTGCCTTCGCGCGGGCATTGTTTCCCCGGATCGATCGAAGAATCGAACTTGCTCAACGTGGTGGGCCCGATGGCCAATCACCCGGCCGACCTTGAACTGGCGATGGATGTCCTGGCCGGACCGGACGACGGCGAAGCGGTGGGTTATCGGCTGGCGATGCCCCCCTCGCGCCACCAGCGAATCGGCGACTACCGGGCACTGGTGCTGACCCGGATTGCGCATGCCACGACCGACAGCGAGGTGCAGGCCGGGGTCGAGCGCATCGCCGCGGTGATGACCCGCGCAGGCGCCAAGGTGATGCGCGAGCACGCTCTGCTGCCCGACCTGCCAGGTGCCTATCGGGCCTACGAGGTCCTGCTTGACACCATCATGAACCGTGACTCCGCACCGACGCCGCAGCCTGTCGATGCCCACGAATGGCTGGCCCTCATCGACCAGCGTCAGCAGGCTCGTACGGCCTGGCGGCGCCTGTTCGAACAGGTGGATGTGGTGGTGGCGCCGGTGTTCGGCACAGCGGCGTTCCCACATGTGGATGAACCCGACTGGCTGAAGCGCACTCTCCTCATCGATGACCGCGCGACGCCGTATCACGAGCAGCTTGCATGGCCGGGCGTGGCCACGTATCCGGGACTGCCGGCCACCGCAGTGCCGGCAGGCCGAACCCGGCAGGGTCTGCCCACCGGCGTGCAACTGATCGGGCCGTATCTCGAGGACCGCACCACGCTCGCGCTGGCCAGGCTGCTGTACGGGACACTTCAATGATCAGGGTCTTTGTTTACGGCACCCTCAAGGAAGGCTTCCCGAACTTCCCGATCAACGCGGGATCGCGGGTCCCCGGCAACTTCATCACGCACGCGCAATTTCCGCTCTATCTGGTCGGCGCGCGGCACTCGCCCTGGATGGTGAATCTGCCGGGTCAGCAAGCCCGGGTGACGGGACAAGTGTTCGACGTGACACCCGAAACCCTGCGGGCCATGGATCTGCTCGAACACGTCGGCGAGCCCGATGGCTACGAACGTGTCGAGATCATGGTGCTGTCGGTCCAGACAGGCAAGGCGAACCCCGGCACGCCAGGGCCAGATGTCGAGGAGCCTCACGCCGGCAGCCAGACGGGCCTGCGTGTGTTTGCCTATTTAAAGCCGGGCGCGAGCCTGGCTGGCGCGCAGATCATGGCCGGGCCGATTGCCGAGTACACGCTGGACCACGCGGCCCGCTATCAGCACCGCACACCCTGAGCAAGGGGAGCCCGCGCATTGACGCAGCTTGCGCATTGACGCAGCCCGCGCCCCGGCCTGTGGCGCCCATTGGGACTGGCCCACCGGGACTACTCTTCGGTTGGCTGATTCTGCAGTTTCAGGATGCGCTCGATGCGATCTTCGACCGTGACATCACTGCCGCCTTTCCACTGCAGAATCTGCAGCACCACGCCCGCGGCGTCGCGCGGTCGCAGCACAACTTCGTCGCGGTTGCTGAATGCGTCACGCAGGGGAATCTTGAACCCCTTGCCTTCGACGTCCTGGATGAACTCTTCCAGGTTGTCGACTTCCAGACCCATGTGGTGCAGACCTTCGCCATGTTTGGCGATGTGCTGGTTGATGAACCCGTCTTCTTCCAGCGACTGCACCAGCGAGAGCACATTCTCGCCGATCTGCATGTAGGCCACTTTCACCATGCCGGCCTTTTCACGCAGGGTTTCCGTGCGGATATGCCGGGCGTTCAGGAGCTGGGTATATTGGGCGGTTGCCTGATCGACGTCGCGCACGGCGATCGCCACATGATCGATTCTCTTGATGCTGGCCATGGTCATTCCCCGGTGGTATTGGTCGCGTCGAGTGTAGCCTGCAGCAGGCGGCCAGTTCCGGGAAACCGGGACCTGCCGAGCACGCGCTGCCGCCGTTCCGCAATACTGCCAACCAGTGTCGAGCATCATTTTCATTGCACCGCGCGGCAGTTCCGCATCGCGGATCGTTATGATGACCGGCTGAACACGAGACCGCCGGCGGCAGACTGCCGCCTCCACCCGCCCAAGAGGAATCGACCATGGACCTGAGTTATTCAGCCCAAGAGCAGGCCTTTCGCAACGAAGTACGCGAGTGGCTGGCCGGCAATCTGCCCAAAGACATCCGCGACAAGGTCGTGAATTACCAGGGCCTGTCGAAAGACGACTACATCCGGTGGCACAAAATCCTCGCCGCCAAGGGCTGGGCTGTGCCCCATTGGCCCGAGGAGTGGGGCGGCACCAGTTGGGACATCACTCAGCGCTACATCTACAACGAAGAATTCGGTCTGGCGGGCGCGCCCAACCTGCCCAACTTCGGCCCCAACATGTGCGCTTCGGTGCTGATGAAGTTCGGCACCGACGCGCAGAAAAATCACCACCTGCCGCGCATCCGCAATGGCGACGACTTCTGGGTGCAGGGCTATTCGGAGCCGGGCTCCGGCTCCGATCTCGCTTCGCTGAAAACCCGCGCCGAGCGCAAGGGCGATCACTACCTGGTCAATGGTCAGAAGATCTGGACCACACTGGGCCACTACGGCGACTGGATCTTCTGCCTGGTGCGCACCGACCCCGGCGCGGCCAAGCGCCAGGAAGGGATCAGCTTCCTGCTGATCGACATGAAGACCCCTGGCATCACCGTGCGCCCCCTGATTCTGATGGATGGTGGCCATGAAGTGAACGAGGTGTTCTTCGACGACGTGAAGGTGCCTCTGGAGAACCTGATCTTTGAAGAGAACAAGGGCTGGACCGTTGCCAAGTACCTGCTCGGTCATGAGCGCATGGGCTCGGCCAACGTCGGTGCTTCCAAGCGCGAACTGTCCGCGCTGAAGGCACTGGCCTCGACCGAAATGAAAAACGGCAAACCGATCATCCAAGACCCGCGTTTTCGCGACCGCCTGTCGCGGGTGGAGATCGAACTGCAGGCGCTCGAGCTCACCGCGATGCGTTTTCTCGACAAGATGCGCCGCACCGGCCAGCCCCCCGGCGCCGATGTCTCGATGCTCAAACTCAAAGGCAGCGAGCTCCAGCAAGCCCTGACCGAACTGATGATGCAGGCGATCGGGCCGATGGCGCAGCCCTTCGTGGCGATCGACGATGGTGCGGTCGATCCCTACAAGTCACGCCTGTCGCCGCGCTACTTCAACTACCGCAAAACAACCATCTACGCCGGATCCAACGAGATCCAGCGCAACATCATCGCCAAGGCGACCCTGGGTCTGTGAGCAAGAGGAAACCAGAATGAATTTCGAATACTCCGAAGAACAGCAGCAGCTGGCCGACTCGATCCGCAAGTACCTGGCCAATGAATACGACTTCGAAAAGCGCAAAACGATCATCAAGTCGGCCAGCGGCGTGAGCGATGCGGCCTGGGCCACTTTTGCCGAGATGGGTCTCACCGCGATCGCCCTGCCGGAGGCCGACGGCGGCTTCGGCGGCGGCGCGGTCGACCTGATGGCGCCAATGGAAGCCTGCGGCGAAGCGCTCGTGGTCGAGCCGTTACTCGACAACATCGGGCTGGCCGGCCGTCTGGTCTCGCGTGGCGGCTCGCCGGCACAGCGTCAGGCGATCCTGCCGGGCTTGGTCGACGGCAAGCTCAAGCTCGCCTTCGCCTATCTGGAGCCGGGTGCGCGCTACGACCTCGCCTCCGGGAAAACCACTGCCCGCGCCGCAGCGGATGGCTGGCTGGTGCTCGATGGTGAAAAGTGTGTGGTCATCGGCGCGCCCTCGGCCAGCAAGTTGATCGTGTCGGCCCGCACCAGCGGTGCAAACGGCGAAGCAGCGGGCATGAGCCTTTTCCTGGTCGACCCGAAAACGGCCGGAGTGACGCTGAGCCCCAACCGCACGGTCGACGGTCAGCGCGCCGCCGACATCCGGCTGACGGGCGTTAAAGTGGGCCCCAATGCCCTGCTCGGCCCGAAGGACGGCGCCATGCCGCTGATCGAAGAAGCGATCGATTTCGCCACCGCCTTGTTGTGCGCGGACGCGATCGGCGCAATGAAAAATGCCAACGACGCCACACTGGAATATCTGAAGACGCGCAAGCAGTTCGGCACCACCATCGGATCGTTCCAGGCCCTGCAGCACCGCATGGTCGACATGTATATCGTGTGCGAACAGGCGCGCTCTATGGCCATCCTGGCGGCCGCCAAGGTCGATGCCGGGGGCGACGCCAACGAGCGCAAACGCGCGGTGTCGTCAGCCAAGGTGAAAATTGCCGATGCGGCCCGCCAGGTCAGCCAGGAATCCGTGCAGCTGCATGGCGGCATGGGCATGACCGAAGAGCTGAAGGTTTCACACAACTTTCGTCGCCTGACCATGATCGCGCAGCGCTTCGGCGATGCCGACCATCACCTCGAGCGCTATGCAGCCTTGAGCTGATCGGTCGACAGACAGCCCCCATCACTGCCCCAGCCGGGCCGTGATGGGGGTTTTCGTTTCAGCCAGCCGATCCGCTCTTCGCGACCCAAGCGCCGGACAATTCGTCGAATCGGTGGGTGCGCATGAACTGCTGAGTTTCGTCGCGCACCTGCTGACGGGTCAGGCGGCTCATGTCCCGCGGGCTCGACCCGACGGGCGCCCAGCGGCTGGTGACTTCGTTCCATTTGTTGTTGCTCAGGAAAGTATCGCGCGCTGCCTTGACCTCGGCTCGCGACTTGACCCCCATTGGCGGCTCCATGCCGGCCCTGAGCACCCATAGACTCGACATTTCGTCATAGCGATGTGACTTCAGGAAATCGTCGCGATCCATCTTGACCTGTGCCCGTGCTTCTGGCTGTGCCGCCTTCGCCTGCGTCGACTGCGCTTGAACGAGTCCGGTAGCCGCAGCAAGTGACAGGCCGAAGATCAGGGGCAGCATTCGAGTGGTTTTCATGGTGAGCATTCCTATTCGTTGAAAGAGCTGGGTCGTACGGCCGCCGCTTCGCTCTAAGCGCGTCAACGAACAGACCCATTGGCTTCATCAGGCGACAAACCCACATCCGGCTTTGCCGCTGCCAACCAAGGATGCCGATGAAAGCCTTGTGCACGAGAGCCCGCTCGACCATCTGCCGGACGCTGGGATCGCTGCTTGGATCGTTGGCGATCGTCAGCGCGGGCGATGCCGGTGCGCAAGATGCTCAGTCGCTGCGCGCGCGCCACCTCGAGCTGCGCGAACAACTCGCGACCAATCAGTTTCAACGCCCCCTGGTGCTGCAATCAGCGCAGACCGGCGGTGTGCTGAGAGGGGATGTGTACTCGGTTGTCGCAGTGCCCTATGCCGTGGTCGGGAAGGCACTCCAGAGGGAGGGCAACTGGTGCGACATCATGATGCTGCATTTGAACGTCAAGGATTGCCAGGTTCGGGGCACTGGCGCGAGCAGTCTCGTGGGGCTCGCAATCGGGTCCAAATTCGACCAGTCGCTGTCACTGGCCTACCGGCTGGATCTAGGCTTTCGGGTTGCCACGAACACTGCCGACTATCTGCGCGTCATGCTCAGCGCCGATGAAGGCCCCTTGGGCACGCAGGACTATCGGATTTCGCTCGAGGTGGTGAAGATCGATGCCGGTCGTAGTTTCCTTCATTTGTCGTACGCGTACGGCTACGGCCCGATTGCTCAGATCGCCATGCAGGGCTATCTGGCCACGCTCGGCCGAAACAAGGTCGGCTTCAGCATCGTCGACCACGAACGCGATGGTGCACCGATCTACCGTCGCGATATGCGCGGCGTGGTGGAACGCAATGCCATGCGCTATTACCTGGCGATCGAGGCGTACCTCGGAGCAAGAAATCTGCCGGTTGCCGAGCAGCTCGAGAAACGACTGAGCGACTGGTTCGACGCCGTGGAACGCTACCCGAGACAGCTGCATGAAATGGATCGTGAGGAATACCTCGTGATGAAGCGTCGTGAACTGTCGCAACGATCCCTTGGGCCGGCTTCAGGCCAATAGCTGCCGTTCCGATGTCTTTTCCATTTGATCGAAAAAGTCCATTCACAGACCTCACTTCAGTGCGGACAGGCCCCGCACGCCATGCCGTTCGATCGAACGTGCCAGAAACCCCGACGCGTTCAGTTCTTCGACGAATGCTTTGAGATACGCCGCCGCCGCCGGCCGGTCGCGGGGGCTGCCAAGACCATGCTTGACCGTCATGAACTTGCCGTCGAGCAATCGCGCGCCGGGCAACTTGTCCATTGAATCGAGCAGCGCCGGTTTCAGACCCGCCAGCGCGTCCGCGCGCCGCGAATTGAAAATGTCGGCCGCCACACCAAATCCTTTGGCGCGCACGAGCGTGGCCTTGTGCAGTGTCCGGGTCAGGAACAACTCGTAACCAGCCTTCTCCGGCACTGAGATCCGGACACCCTCGGCATCGATCTGCTCGACCGCCTGGAAAGACGAATCCTTGTGCACCACGTAAGTGGCTTCGATTTCAGTCATCGCGGGCGAAAAGGCGATGTGTTCCGCACGCGCCGGTTCAATTGCGAGGATCGCGACGTCCCAAGTCCCCTTCTGCGCCGCATCC
>JAYVOV010000206.1:0-2096 GCA_043757735.1 Burkholderiaceae bacterium | reverse complement strand
GCCCACCGAGCGGGTGGCGGCGCTGCGGGCGGCGCTGCGGGCGGCGCCGGGGGCGCGAATCACAGTGGACCTGGTGCAGCAGCAGGTGATCGGGCCGGACGGCGTGGCAGATGCCTTCGAGATCGATTCCTTTCGGAAAGATTGCCTGCTGCGCGGTGTGGATGAGATCAGCCTGACGCTGAGCTATGGCGAGGATATTGCACGCTACGAGGCACAGCGGGAGGGGGCGGGGGCTGAACCAGGTTGATGGGCCGGGGCAAGCGTCACGAAAGTCGAGATGCCTGGGGCTGCTCAGGCGCGGGCGAGCGTCGGCTTGGCACGGCGGCTCGAGTTGATATCATCGGCAGCACTGCTGCATACGCGATAGGAGATCCCGATGGCTGACATCGTGTTGCGAAACCTTGACGATTCTCTCCAGGAAAGACTGCGGCTGAGCGCCGCCAAGCACAATCGTTGCCGAATCTGCCCAGGCTACGTCGTTGCTCGATCATGATCTGCTGGCGCCGGGCCTCGGCCGAGGGTCTGACGCGCCCCGATGATCACTGACCGCAGGTCGCCCACCGTCCAGCACTTCGCCCTCGTCGGTGGCTTCGAGGCGATCGGCCGCGGCGTCACCTTGTCGGTGTATCCGCTGGTTTTGTATCGCGCCTGGGGCGATGCGGTCGTCGTCTCGAAGATCTACCTGGCGGTGGGCATCTTGTCGCTGCTGACGGTGCTCACCGTGCCGCTGCTGACGCGCTGGGTGCCGCGGCGCTGGGTGCATTCGGCGGGTGCGCTGCTGTACGTGCTCGCCGCCATCGTCGGCATGACGGGCGGGCGGCTCACCGCGCTGGCCTTGCTGTGCACGGCGCTGGGCACCGCCATTTCTTTCGTCTGCTTCAATGCCAACGTGCTCGACTCGGTGAGCAAGGCCGACTACGGACGGCTTGAGACGTTGCGATTGTTCTACGCGGGTACCGGTTGGGCGGTGGGCCCGTTCCTGGGTGTGTGGCTGCTGCACTTCTGGCACGGCGCGCCGTTTGTCATCGTGGGGGTGGCGGCGCTCACCATGCTGGCAACCATCTGGTGGGTCGGCATGGGCAGCAGTCGACTGCTGTCGCGGGTTGGCACGGGGTCGCCCAATCCGCTGCGCTACCTGCGCCGATTTCTGGCTCAGCCCAGGCTGGTCAGCGGCTGGTTTCTCGCGGTGATGCGCTCCTGCGGCTGGGCGGTCTACCTGGTCTACGTCGGCATCTTCGCGATCGAAAAAGGGCTGAGCGATCGTATCGGCGGCGTCGCCGCCTCGTTGGCCTCGATGGGTTTGTTCTTCGCGCCGCTCATGCTGCGCTGGATGCAGCGGCGCTCGCTGCGCGAGGCGGTGCGCACAGGGTTTCTGTGCTCCGGCGGGTGTTTTGTGCTGGCCAGCCTGTGCTCGCCGTGGCCGTGGGTGAGTCTGGCACTGCTGCTGGTGGGCGGGTACTTTCTGGTGCTGCTCGACATCTGTGGCGGGCTGCCGTTCCTGATGTCGGTCAAACCTTCCGAGCGCCCCGAAATGTCGGCGGTGTACTCGACGTTTCGCGATGTGGCCAATATCGTCACGCCGGGCATTGTCTGGCTGGTGCTGCAGTTCGGGCCCTTGGCCGCGGTGTTTGGCGCCGGTGGTGTGGCTTTGCTGGCGGCCTGGTGGGTGGCCGGTCTGATGCACCGGCAGCTTGGTGTGCCGGGTGCACAGCGGGTCCGGGTGCGGCCAGATGCTTGACGATCGAACGGTCAGTGCCAATCAGCTGAAACGCGCGGGCTTGGGTCGCTGTCGAGTCAATCACCCAGCATCACCACCTCGGCCAGAGACACGCCCTCCAAGTCCTCCGGCGGTTCATAGTCGGCGACCACCCAGGCGCGATCTGTGCCGCGCGCCGCCTCTGCGAGCACCTGAGACAGGCATTGCCGTGACGGCGCATCCAGCCCCGCGTAGGGCGTGTCGAGCAATACCTGCGGCGCACTGCTGGCGGCTGCCGCCATCAAGCCCAGCTTGCGCCGATGGCCGGTGGAGAGCATGTGCAGCTGCTTGCCCAGGTGCGGCGCCAGGGCGAAGCCCTCGATCAGCTCGGCTTCGCGCG
>JAYVOV010000205.1:0-2102 GCA_043757735.1 Burkholderiaceae bacterium | reverse complement strand
TGCTGGCAGGCAGGCTGATCGGCTCGCCCCGTGCGCGCTGGCGCGACAACTCGTAGATGCCCGCGCAGACGAACGGGCCGATCAGGAAGAACCCGGCCGTGAGGCCCATTGTGAGCTGCCAGCGGGTGGCATAAACCAGCTCAATCAGCCATCCCATGAGCGCGAACAACCCACCGTATGTGGCCGCCCTGAATCCGGTGCGGCGAAAATCTTCCGAGCCGAGCGCGAGCCAGCGCAAGGGCGCAAGCGCTTGAACCTTGCGCACTGCGGGCATCGGTGATTCGGCTGGCCGCTTCATTGGGGGGGTCTGCACGGCTTTGTCCAGTAAGGTCCCGGTCAGGTTGAATCCTAGTTGAACAAGACTTCCATGCCGGCCTTGGTCAATGCGGCTGCCCGCAGCTTCATCCAGCCTGCGCGAAACTGGTCGCGATCGTCAGGCGGATTGGTCTTCATGAAGTCAGCCCATGCCGCCCCAAGAATCGCCTGACGTCGCATCAGCGCCTCGTTGTGTTTCTGTGCCGCATCGGTCCAGAGTTTGGCCTCGGTCAGTGCGCGCACGGCCCCTGCGTGATAAGGCATGATCCACTCGAGATTCTGGCGCTTGCCTTCAAGGCCATCGACGCCCGGAACCGCATCTTTGTAATCGTCGTAATTCTTGAGCATGGCACTGGTCAGGGCATAAACGGTTGTCGCGTCCTGAGTGCCGTAGGCCATGAAGATCGGGTAGGGATAGACCGACGTCTCGATGGTCTGGCCTTTGGCGCAACCGGCGCCACAGGTCGACTTGTGCGGGTAAAAATAAGGCGCAATCTTCTGCAGCCGCGCCCAACCCGCTTTGTCTGACGCCGGCATCGAGATCCAACTGATACCGCGCGGCGAGCTCTCGATTTCCTTGGCCAGACCCGAGATCGTGGAGGCAAAGAACAGATCGATCTCTTTGTTGACCACGCCCTTCATCATTGCGCCGTAGCTGGCGAACTCGACGATCTTGACTTCTTTCTGCGTGTATCCGCCAAAGGCGATCAGCGCGAGCATGCTCTGATTGACTGCGGGCGAGCCGACCACGAAGCCGGCTCGCTTGCCTTTCATGTCGGCAGCGCTTTTCACGCCGACATCTCCATTGCGGACGCCTGCGCCCTGCCCGCCTTCAAAGGCCCCAGCCGCGCCACGTCATTGCCCGCCGGTAGAACGCGCATGTCGGTGTTGAATTTTTTCTTGAGCATGGCGCCGACCGCGACCGCCTGATTGAAACCATTCGAGCCGGTTTCATAGGCGGTGATGGTGAGGGTGGCGGGAAGCTTCGCGTCTTGCGCGCTGATTGCGCCGGCGGTCAATGCCGCAACCGTGGCAACGGTGGCAACTGTGAACTTCTTCAGAATCATTCGTGTCTCCAGACTGTTTTAGATTTTTCGAATGGTCTAACGCGTGAACAGCCCGGCCTGAAGCACGAAACCAATAAGCCCCATGGTCAAGGTCAGCAACCCGGCAGCACGCAGCGGCAGAGAAATCCAGTTCGGCCAGGCCTGCGCCAGGCGGCGCGCTCCAAGCCAGGCGGTCACCAGCAAGGCAGTCTGGGTGACCAGCAGGCCAATCAGGTAGCCGGTAATTGGCGCAGCTTGCGCGCCGACCACCGCTTCACCGAAGGCATAGCCATGGGCGATGCCCGCCAGCAGCGCGATGGCGACGAGTATCGATTGATCCGGCACGCGACGCAGCAGCAGCCCCATCCCGAGCAGCGCCAGGGAAATCGACACGCCGAGTTCGGCCGCCGGCACGTCAACCCCAGGCACTCTCAGCAGAGTGCCCGCCATGCCGGCGAGCCCGAAGATCGCGGCCAGTCCCACGGCACGAGAGATCGTGAGACGACTGACACTGGCGGCAAGCAGGCCCGCTCCGATGAGAAAGGCCAGGTGATCGATGCCGATCACAGGGTGACCGGCTCCCGACAGAATGCCCTGCCACATAGTCACCGGCGTGACACCGCCCATGGGGTGATGGGCGAATGCGGGCGCCAGCCAGCAAGCGAGCAGCGAGACCAGGAACAGCCGGGCAGTACACAGCCGAATTGAACTAAGGCAGACGGGAGGGCGCATGGTGGGCTT
>JAYVOV010000204.1:0-2107 GCA_043757735.1 Burkholderiaceae bacterium | reverse complement strand
GCGCGACAGATCGACCGCGCAGCGCATCGTGCGGGTGTCCTCGAGCAGCCCCTGAACCGTCTCGCTCAGCACGGCCAGCGACTCCGCACCTTCGATGCGGGTCACATGCGTGGCCATCCGATCCGAGAATGTGTCGGTCGAGGCCATCAGACCGGCGATCGCGCTGGCCATCTCCGACAAGGTGCACTTCAAGTGTTCGAGCGTGCGGCGGCGCTGCTCCTGGATACGCTTGTGCTGCCCGGCGGTATCGGTCAGCAGCGCGCGCAATTCGCCGACGATGCTGCGATCAAGCTCGCCTTCAAGCGCACGCTGCACCGCGGCCATCTGCCCACTGAGCCAGCTCTCGTCGTCGGCCAGAGTTCCGAGCATCTCGCAGAGCGTGCGCACCATCTCCGTGAGCTCGTTGACCAGGCGCTCGACGTTGCGCAGCTTGCGCCCTTCGCGCAGCGCCTCGCGACCGCCATCGCCGATCCTCGAGTCACCGCCGCCAGCCTCGGCCCAGGCCCGCGCGTAGTTCTCGGGCGTTGGCGGCAGCTTGCGCTGTGCCAGGAAAAGCATCGCCGCCCTCGCGGTGCCGGCGGTCGAGCGCTCCGGCGCGGCGCCCGGGCTCGCAGTGGCAAGTTCGGTGCTCATGACAACACACCATTGCCGCCTTCAGGCAACTGCTCCTCGAGCATTCTCGGCGCCGCCATCCGCCGTGCCGTCTGCTGTGCCGCGTGGATCGCCTGCGGAACCTGTTCGAAGGGCACCGGCCGCGCGAATAGAAAACCCTGCATCGTGCGGCACCCCAGGGAGAGCAGTGCACGCACCTGCTCGGGTGTCTCAACCCCCTCGGCCAATACCTGCACACCCAATGACTGACCCAGAGCGATGATCGCCCGGCACACGGCCTCGCCTTGCCGCGATACGCCCAGCTGCTTGACGAAGGCGCGATCGACCTTGAGCTTCGAGATCGGCAGGCGGGTGAGGTAGGCAAGCGACGAATAGCCCGTGCCGAAGTCGTCGATGGCCAAGGTGGCGCCAGCCTCGATCAAAGCCTCGAGCTTGGGCAGCGTTCGCTCGAAATCCCTGACCATGCAGGTCTCGGTCAGCTCGAGTTCCAGCGACCCGGGCCCGAGATGATGATGATTGAGCGCTTCACGCACACCAGTGAGCAGCGAGTCGCGCTCGAAATGCACGGTCGGAATATTGACCGCGACGCAATCGAGACGAAGTCCGTCGCGTCGCCACTGCGCGAGCGCGCTGGCCGCTTTGCGCAAGACCCACTCGCCGATCGGGATGATCAACCCGGTGTCCTCGGCGAGCGGAATGAATTCGCCCGGCGGCACCAGCTTGCCTTCGCGGCGCCACCTCACCAGCGCCTCCAGACCGGTCACGCGAGCGGCCGGCGCGTCGATCCACGGCTGGAAGTGCAGTTCGAACTCTTCGCGCTCGATGGCCTTGTGCAGTCCGGTCACCATCTGGATGCGGCCCCGGCCGCTTTGGTCCAGTGCCGGCAGGTACCAGCCCAGATCGTTGCGGCCGCGCGCCTTCACCTCGCGGGTCGCGCGATCCGCACGCGCGAGCAGGATGCCGGACGAATCGGCGTCGCGCGGAAACGAGGCGAGACCGACGGAGGCCGACAAAAAGCACTCGATTCCAGCCACGTTGCAGACGCGTCTCAGTGTTTGCATGACCTCATTGATCAGTGCTTCGGCGGCATCCGTTCCACCGATGCCGTGCATCATCAGCGCGAATTCGTCGCCGGGCAGGCGCGCCAGGCAGACAACCGGACTGTTCGCCAGCCCAGGCACGGCAATCCCACCGCTGAATCGCTCAGCGACGGCCGCGATCCGCCGACTCGCTTCGCAGATCAGCTCATCGCCGGCGGTCTGTCCGAGCGTTTCATTGAACTGCGTGAATCGGTCGAGATCGAAGACGGCAACATGCACCGGTCGGCCTTGTGGCCGGGCGGCGTCGATGGCCTCGGCGAGCACACGCAGGAATTCGTTTCGATTGGGCAGCCCGGTGAGCGCATCGTGGCTCGAAAGGCGTTGCATTTCCTTGCGCCGCTGCTGGTCGTGAGTTTGGTCGCGGATCAGGCCGTGCAGCAGGATCAGTTCCCCGT
>JAYVOV010000203.1:0-7715 GCA_043757735.1 Burkholderiaceae bacterium | reverse complement strand
AATTGTCGTGATGCCCGAGCGGGTGCCCGGTGTGGCGGACCGATGCTTCGAGGCGCATGCAGCGTCCTGTCCGGGCTCAGGCTGCCTGCTGCAGCTTTTCTATGCGCTGCTCCATCGGCGGGTGGCTGGAGAACAGCGCCATCAGCCCGCTGGGGCGGGCGCTGATGCCCATGGATTGCATGGCCTTGGGCATCTCGCCCGGGTCCAGGCCGCCCAGGCGGGCCAGCGCATCGATCATCGGCTTCCTGCGGCCCATCAATTGGACGGCGCCGGCGTCGGCGCGGAACTCCCGCTGTCGCGAAAACCAGGCCACGATCAGTGCGGCCACCACGCCCAGCAGCAGGTCCATCACGATGGTCGTGACGTAGTAGCCCATACCCGGTCCGTCGTTCTGGTTGCGCAGCACGATCTTGTCGACGAAGTAGCCGATCACGCGCGACAGGAAGACCACGAACGTGTTCATCACGCCCTGGATCAGTGCCATGGTGACCATGTCCCCGTTGGCCACGTGGGCCACCTCATGGCCGATGACGGCTTCGACCTCCTCTCGCGTCATGGACTCCAGAAGCCCTGTGGATACCGCCACGAGGGCCGAGTTCTTGAACGCGCCGGTGGCGAAGGCGTTGGGCGGCCCCTCGTAGATGCCCATCTCCGGCGTCTTCACGCCCGCCTGCTGCGCAAAGCGCTCGACGGTGTTCACCAGCCAGGCATGGGTAGGGTCGGGCGAGCCGTTGATCACCTGCAGCTTGGTGGTCCACTTGGCCATGGGCTTGCTGATCAGCAGCGAGATGAAGGCGCCGCCAAAGCCCATCACCAGCGCGAAGCCCAGCAGACCGGTCAGGCTCAAACCGTTGGCGGTCAGGAACTGGTTGAGGCCGAGGACGTTGACAGCCAGGCCCAGCACCAGCATCACGCCCAGGTTGGTCAGCAGGAATAGAGCAACGCGTTTCATAGTTAAGTTCCTTTTTTATGCCGTTGCCGGCGCGGCGCCGCGGCGTTTTGTCACGAAAATCAATGCGCTCGAGCCGGCGCCCAGTGCCAGTAGCAACCCGCCACCCAGGGCCCAAACCACCCAGATCGCAGGTACCAGCCAGGCGACCAGGCTTGGAGCCAGTGTCATTGCGTACTCAACCCATGGGGTGAAGGTGGACACAATCGGGTCCCACAGTTCTTGCGCGCCCGGCGGCAGCCAAACGGCCAGCCATTCGGGCGGCTTGAACGCGCCCATCTGATTGGCGGCCTCCGCCCCGCCGGCCGCACCGGCCACGTTGGCGCCTGAATACCCTGCCGCCCACTGCGCCATTGCGTGCAGCGCCCAGGCCCCCAGGGACCAAAGAGCCAACAAGGATCCAGTTACCAGCCAAGCCAATCCGTGCCACATGTTCTTTCCTTTGACGCTGCGTCAGCGACTGATTCGCCCTCGGCGATCCGTGGACTCTGATTTTTGCCGGTGCGCCTGCTGCTGCTTGGTCAGCAGTGGCTCGGCGGCCCCGCGGTCCAGGGTTATGGCGAGTTGGCGCAAGCGCCTGGTGTCATTGCCGCGCTGCCACTGGCGCATCAGAAAGCGTGCGGCCCGCTCCAAGGCCTTGTCCAGCGCGGTCCGCCAGTCACGCGCCACAGAGGCAACAACCAAGCTGCCGGCGACATCGCTCCTGATCTCCACCTGACAGCGCTTGTCGATGCCGCCGCGCGGGCCGTTGACGTCCGACAACAGCACTTTGGCTTTCGGCACAAGCCAGCCGATTCGCCGAAACATGAAGCGAATGCGGCGTTGCACCAGATCCCGCAGCTCGTTGGCTTGCGGATCACGAGACTCGAACAGAATCTGCATCACAGCTCTCCTTCGGTTGAGGTACAGGTACACGATAGGGCGTATTCGTGCTCCGAAAAAGAAGCAAATCAATGACTCCAACTTCGGAAAAACCGATCTATTCGTTCAAGCCGTTCAAGCTGCTCAAGCCGCTCAAGCCGCTCAAGCCGCTCAAGCCGCTCAAGCCGGGAGCGGTGAGCTTCAGCCGTGAGCGGCGGCGATCACCTGCATCACCAGAGGGTGGTGCTGGCCGCGGCGCGACCGGATTGCATAGATCTCCTCTGTCACATCCTCGCAGCGGCCGAGCAGACGCAATCCGTGCATCAGCCCCTCGTGGCCCGCGCCGACATGGCTGACAGGGAACACACCGAGCCCACGTGCCGCGAAGATGGCGAGCAGGGCGCTGTCCTCGAACTCGCCAATGATTCGCGGCCGCAGACCGTGAGATTCGAGCCACCGGTCCAGTTTTGCTCTCGACGCCGAATGCCCGGTGGGCAGCAGCAGGGGCAACTCGGCGAGGCACTGAGGGAACTGATCCACTTCGGCCTTGCGCACGAGTGCGGCCGGCCCATACCACTCCATCGGCGACTGCACCAGTCGTTCGCTCGTCAACCGCAGGGTCGGGTTGTTCGGCGCGGGCTGCCCGGCCAGCACCAGGTCCAGGTGGTGCAACGCCAGCTCAGCCAGCAATTGCTCGAACTCACCTTCATGGCACAACAGACGCAGCGATGGCGTTGCCAGCACCGGCTCCAGGAGCGCGTGCGCGGCCAGCTTGGAGATGCCGTCCGACAGTCCGACCGCCAGGCGCGCGACCTGGCCGCTCGCGGCCTCGCGCACCTCCTCTGGGATTACCTGCCCAAGCTGAAAGATCTCTTCGGCTCGTGCGAAGGCAGCCTGACCGGCTTCGGTCATTGCAATGCCTCGTCCCGCAGGCTTGAGCAACTGGTGACCCAGAGCTCTTTCCAACTCGCGCACCTGGGCGCTGATGGTCTGCACCGCCATGTCGAGCCGCTCAGCGGCCCGGGCGAAGCCGCCTTCTTTCGTGACGACCCAGAAGTAGTAGAGATGGCGGAAATTCAACAAGATGATCTCACTTCGGGAAAACCGAACCTGTTCTCAAGCTGACGCTGCCGGCCTTGGACCCGGGCCGGGTTCACTCGACTTTGCCAAGCGCCACCCGAAATTCCTCCAGCTTTGCTTCATAGGCATCCGAATCGCCATAGTCCAGGAATCGGTTGTAGCGGGCGTGTGTGCCAAGGATCTTGTGGGCGTGTTTGATCGGGCAGAAGTACTGCTCGGTGCGGGCGAGGATCTCAGCCATGTACCCCATCAGACCGTTGCCATACTCGCAATAGGTGCAATGAAACTTCTCGATGAAGTTGAGGTAATCGAGGTGGCGGCGGTCGAACACCATGTAGTTGCTGCGTCGGACTCTGGTGATGCCATAGATCGGGAAGCACGCCCACTGATACACGCTCACGCAGACATCGAGAATGAGCATCGGAATCACCATGCCGTAGATCAGCGGCCCGGTGATCAGGTTCTGCGGCCGGTTGTTCACCAGCCAACGGAAAAAATTGGTTTTGAGCTTGCGGTGGGCCTGCCTGACAGACCGCTCGAACTCCACGCGTTTGCCCTTGATCTGGAAGAACATCCGGCTCTCCTGATCGTGGACCGCGCTGCGCAAGTCTGCTTCGAGCGCAGCCATCTGTATCAGGATCTGATTGATTCGATCGTTCATGGCCGCAAGCATATGCCAGTGCGTTCGATGTTTAAATGCCTGCCGCCGCGTTCCACTGCAAGATGACTCGCCGCTTTGGTGCGCGCAAAGGCGTGGCGGGCGATTAAATGCAGGTCCGCGACCGAGTGCCATGCAAGTCGTCAGGCGAATTCGAAGACAAGCCCTGGGAATGGGCCAGTCTGTGCGTTGGGGGACTGTGCTTCGCGTCGGCACCAATCAGGACACCGGATAACTCAGGAAGCCGGCCGTGCCCAGGAAACCGGCCGTGTCCGAGCCTTGCGATGGTACGGCAGCTAACAGACGCCGCAGGCGCGCTGCGGCGACATTTGCCCTCGGGAGTCCTTCCTGTCCGCCTGGCGGACGGCAGTGGGACTCGTACCCGAGACGGAGCACTTGGCCGTTGACCGCGAATCGGCATCCTGAAAGGACACGCCCCATGTTGCGCAGCATGAAAGACCTCGAGAATTTCACGATCGGTGCCACCGACGGCGAGATCGGGCATCTGAAGGACTTCTATTTCGACGACGATGCCTGGGTCGTTCGGTATCTGGTGGTTGATGCCGGCTCTTGGCTGTCGAGTCGCAAGGTTTTGATCTCGCCCATCTCCCTGCATAAGCCCAACTGGCAGGAGCGCACGCTGCCGATTTCGATCACGAAGGAACAGGTCAAGAACAGTCCAGACATCGACACTGACAAGCCGGTGTCGCGGCAAAACGAAGAGCAGTACATGGGGTACTACGGCTATCCGTATTACTGGGGCGGCGCGGGCGCGTGGGGCGCCGGCATGTACCCCTACGCAATGGTTCCCGGGTACGTCGGTTACGGCCTCGATCGGGTGGAGCGCGAGCGCGAAGAAGAAGCCTATCTGCGCGCCGAACAGGAGCGCCATCGCCACGACAATCCGCACCTGCGCAGCTGCAAGGAAGTGGCTGGCTATCACATCAATGCAATCGATGGCGAGATTGGCCATGTCGATGGTTATCTCATCGACGAAGAGACTTGGGCGATCCGCTATGTCGTCGTCAATACCAGCAACTGGTGGCTCGGTAACCAGGTGCTCATCGCCCCGGAATGGATCACCGGCGTGCATTGGTCGAGCCGGACCGTCTCGGTCGACTTGAGCCGTGAATCGATCAAGGAAGCGCCACCCTACGACCCCGACATGGCATGGAACCGGGGGCTCGATCTGAGCCTGTATGGGCACTACGGGCGCGTGGGACGTTGGAATGGCAGCACGGTACGAACAACCGAGGTCTGATCTCTTGCGGTGATCTCAGGCGGAGATGGTCGGAGCATTAGGCGCACGACCGCGGCGTCGAGACGGTTAAGCGAAGGCAGTGTGCATGGGGGCGTCAACACGAGTATGTTGTCATCGGCATTCCGACAGCCTCCTGGACATTTCCCTTCTCCGTTTCCTTCCTGGTGTCGCCCTCACATGAGATCCACAGTCGAACTGAAAAAGCCCGCCGCAGGCGCGACGCCGATCCACCTGACCGACCGGGCCAGCTTCGCCGACCATGCGGCGCAACTGCCTGCTGCGACACGCCGCTGGCTTGATTCGGTCGGATTCAATGGCGCACCCGATACCCAGGTGCTGCTGCCTGACGACAAGGGCGGGCTGGCGACAGTGTGGGCGGGTATTCAGGGCGGGAATTTTCCGTACGTGCTGTCGGCGCTGCCCACCAGACTGCCTGTGGGCCGCTACAAGCTGGACTCGGCCGGATTGAGCATCGATCCCGAAGCTGCGGCGCTGTCGTGGTCGCTCGGCAGTTATGCCTTCGCTTCGTACAAGCCTCGCAAACGTGCTCCGGCCACCTTGCAACTGCTCGACAGCACCGCTGCGCGGCGCGGCCTGCTGATCGCCGAGGCAATTTGCGCGGCGCGCGACCTGATCAACACGCCCGCCCAGGACCTGGGGCCGGCCGAGCTGGCCGAGGCCGTTCGCCAGGTCGGCAAGCGGCATGACGCCAAATTCAAGCAGACCGTGGGCAACGCACTGCTCAAGGCGGGATTCCCCGCTGTGCACGCGGTCGGCCGGGCAGCGGCCCGCGAGCCTCGGCTGATCGAGCTCAATTGGGGCGATCCGCGACACCCACGCCTTTGCCTGGTGGGCAAGGGCGTGTGTTTCGACAGCGGCGGCCTGGACATCAAGAGCGCCGACGGCATGCGGCAGATGAAAAAAGACATGGGTGGCGCAGCCACCGCACTGGGGATCGCCACGCTGGTAATGTCGCTCAAACTGCCGGTGCGCCTGCAACTGCTGATTCCCGCGGTCGAGAATTCGATCTCCGGCAATGCCTACCGTCCCGGCGACGTCATCAGGACGCGCGCCGGACTGCACATCGAGATCGGCAATACCGATGCCGAGGGCCGGGTGATCCTGTGCGACGCATTGGCCTATGCGGTGGAGAGCAAGCCTGCTCTGATCATCGACCTGGCCACCCTGACCGGCGCCGCCCGGGTGGCGCTAGGGCCGCAACTGCCGGCCCTGTTTTGCCGCAGCACCGAACTGGCCCGCCACCTGATGGATCTGAGCCTGCCATTGCATGATCCGGTGTGGCATCTGCCCCTGTGGCAGCCTTATCACGCCGGTATCGAGAGCGACATCGCCGACATCGTCAACACCGGCAAGGGGCCGATGGCGGGCGCGATCAACGCCGCGCTGTTCCTGGCCGACTTCGTTCCAGAGACGATCGACTGGCTGCATGTCGATCTGTATGCCGGAAACGAGAGCGCCCGCCCCGGTCGTCCGGCCGGCGGTGAAGGGCAGACGATACGGGTATTCCTGGCTTATCTGGAAGAGCGCTTCAAGGGCTGAATCGCTCGAACCCGATCGCCTCGAACCCGACCGCCTTGATGTCAATCGAGCAAGACGAGATTGCCATGGTTCTGCGCTGCCTGGAGCACGTCAACAGGCAGCGCGGCCGATTGCCGCCCACTTGCACCCCAGATGATGTCGACCGACTGCCCGCCGCCGTTCTCGACCAGGCACGGTCCGATCGGTATCTGGTGCTGGCGTCCCCCCTTCGTCAGGTAGGAGACCGGCCCGGTGATGCGTGCGCTGTGCGTCGTGATGGCCATCGTGTACTTTCGAATTTGTAGTCAACGCGATCCTGGCGCACGCATCGGGGCTGCGTGCGGGTGTCAATTCCGGCCGTAGAAGAAGTTCTGCCCGGGGATCGTTGCCCAAAGGTCCACGACCAGCGGCTCGATGTGCGCCAGCGCCAGCGGCTCGCGCAGCAGGGGGTGTCGCAGAGGTAAAGCCGACCGACCGGCAAGTAGTCGGCAGCGCGCCAGTGGGCGCCCCTCTTGCACAGGAGGTTCGCTGTGAGCGTGCCGGTTTTCATGGGTCATGAGGTCCGATCTTCGAGCGGCTGCGCGCGAGTCACGTTGCCAAGGGATGCGCGGGCGAGGCCTGCGAGTCCCGAAGGGTCCACTCCAAGATAGGCTCGTCGGTCTGGATGGTCTGTGCGCTGGAGAACACGGCATCAGATCCGTGTAAGACAAGGCGCTTCACGGCCAGCCGAAAAAGCCGGCAACAATCCGCCGGTCTCCAGGAGGAATGGCTGCCGATGCCGATGGTTCAGCTGGTTCTGAGTCGCCCGTACACCGTCATCGTGTTGTCGATGCTGATCGCGCTGTTGACGCCGTTCGTGCTGCTGAACATGGCGACCGACTTCTTTGCGGGAATCAACATTCCGGTCGTCAGCATCATCTGGAACTGCAGCGGGCTGTCGGCCCGGGAGATGGGCCAGCGCATCGCCGCACAGAGCGACCGCGGGCTCACGATCACGGTCAGCGATATCGAGCACATCGAATCCCAATCGCTGCCGGGCATCACGTCGCCTCTGGTCATCAAGTATTCGGCCGCCAGCATCCCGGTCGTGCAACTGGCCCTCTCGGGCTCGACATTGCGGCCTTGCAGGCCCGCGGCCTGCGACTGGCCGGCGTGTTCAATGGGATCAACCTGAAGAATCCCGTCCTGGCCTGCGGTACCGCCAAGTTGGGAGCCGCTGAAACCGCGGTATGGATGAATGGTTCCCTGGAGGTCATCGAGGTCATCGAGGTCATCGAGGTCATCGAGGTCGGCGCGGGCTAGATCGGCGTGGCCGCATTTGTCTCGACCCTGTGCAACTGCAGCGCATTGGTGCCGATGTTCTTACT
>JAYVOV010000202.1:0-7716 GCA_043757735.1 Burkholderiaceae bacterium | reverse complement strand
GACGCGCTGGCCGGTCCTGCGCTGGATCGATCGGCAAGTGCGCATTCTCCCGCCGGCTGGCGCGCTCGCGGTGCTGCTGGCCCCGGCGCTGGGTCTGCTGCCCGTCAAATTCGCGGGGCTCGCGCTGATCGCCCATGGTCATGCCGGCGCGGGCCTGGGCCTTTTCGTGCTCGCCAAGGTGTTCGGTACGGCCTTGCTGGCCTGGTTGTGGGCGGCCGTCCAGCCGCAGGTGCGCCGCATAACCTGGGCCAACAGCGTGATCGATGCGCTGCTGCGCCTCAAGGCCTACGTTTATGGTCGGGTGATGTCCTGGCCGCTGGTGGTCCTGGTTCGCCGCCGGGTCAAGCGCTGGGGCGAGCGGACACGCTCGCGCTGGCAGGCATGGCGGGTAGCCAGGCGGATGGCCGGGCAGAACCGCCGCTGAACACGCCGCTGACTGTCAGCCCACGCCGGCCGCGTGCGCCTGCTGGTCGGCGTGGTACGAAGAGCGCACCAGCGGGCCGACCGCCGCGTGGGCAAAGCCCATTTCGTGCGCCTTCGCTTCGAACATCGCGAAAGTGTCGGGGTGCACATAGCGGCGCACCGGAAGATGCGCGTTCGAGGGCGCCAGGTACTGTCCCAGCGTGAGCATGTCGATCTGGTGGCCGCGCATCTCGCGCATGGTCTCGAGGATTTCATCGTCGGTCTCGCCCAGGCCGACCATCAGGCCGCTTTTTGTCGGGACACCGGGCACCCGCTGCTTGAACTGCTGCAGCAGTCTGAGCGAGTGGTGATAGTCAGAACCCGGCCGTGCTTCCTTGTAGAGGCGCGGAACCGTCTCCAGGTTGTGGTTCATCACGTCTGGCGGCGCGGCTTCCAGAATGGCCAGCGCACGGTCCAGCCGGCCTCGGAAGTCTGGCGTCAGAACCTCGATTCTGGTGGCGGGTGAGAGCTCTCGAACCTTGCGGATGCAGTCGACGAAATGCTGGGCGCCGCCATCGCGCAGGTCGTCGCGGTCGACGCTGGTGATCACGACGTAGGTCAGGCGCAGTTCGGCGATCGTGCGGCCGAGCTTTTCCGGCTCGCTGGCATCGAGCCGATCAGGGCGGCCGTGGCCAACGTCGCAGAAGGGGCAGCGTCGCGTGCATTTGTCGCCCATGATCATGAAGGTCGCGGTGCCCTTGCCGAAGCATTCGCCGATGTTCGGGCAGCTCGCTTCCTCGCAGACCGTGTGCAGCTGGTTGCGCCGCAGGATTTCCTTGATCTCGTAGAAGCGGGTGTGGTGCGAGCCCGCCTTGACCCGGATCCAGCTCGGCTTCTTGAGCACTTCACCGGCGGGGATCACCTTGATCGGGATGCGCGACGTCTTTGCGCCCGCCCTCTGCTTGATCGTGGGGTCGTAGACGACGCCCGACGCGGGCTGATCGCCGGCGGCGGCGCCCGCTGCGGGGTCGGTAGATAGGGGTGAGGACATGGGGGACTCCTGGCGGCGCCACCGGCGGGCGTCATCGGTGGATTCTAGCCCGGCGCGGCCGGCAGTCCGGTCGTGCCAGGAGGGGCGATTCGCGACAGCATCTGCGCGAGCACGACGCCGAAGCGGTCCGCGACTACGCCGGGGGACTGGGCGCGCCCGCTGGCGCGTGCGAGATCGGTCATGGTCAGTCCCGCGTAACCGCAGGGATTGATGCGGCTGAAGGGCTCGAGGTCCATGGCGACGTTCAGGGCGACGCCGTGAAAAGTGCAGCCGCGGGCAATTTTGAGCCCCACCGAAGCGATCTTGGCGCCAGCCTCACGCGGCGCATCGGCCGAGAGATATACGCCGGGTGCGCCGCTGCGGCGCTCGGCTGTGATGCCGTCTTCGGCGAGCAGGTCGATGACCGATTGTTCGAGCCCGCGGACCAGCTCGCGAATGCCCATGCCGCTGCGGCGAAGATCGAGCATCACGTACGCCACCACCTGCCCGGGTCCGTGGTAGGTGACCTGGCCGCCACGCTCGGTCTTGACGACCGCAATAGCGCCCGGGGCAAGCAGGTGTTCCGGCTTGCCGGCCAGTCCCTGGGTGAAGACCGCCTCGTGTTCGAGCAGCCAGAGTTCGTCGGGGGTGTCTGGCAGCCGCGCCGCAGTGAATGCGCGCATTGCTTCCAGGGTGGCGAGATAGGGGCGCCGGCGCCAGTGCTCGATGGCGATCATCCGAACGGCCGAACCCCGATCAGCCAGCCGTGCAGCAGCACCGCGAACACTGCCCAAGCCACCACACCGATCACCAGCGCGAGTGCATCGCGCCCGGCGCTGCCCGCGGGGCGCACGCTTGCGGCGAGCCGATCGCGCGCGCGGGCGGCTCGAAAACTGAACATCGACCAGACCAGGAAGCCGCCGAACAGCAGGACATCGGCCAGCCGTCCGTTGGCCAGCAGATGGGCGAGCGCCCACAGCTTGACCGCCAGGACCATCGGGTGGCCGAGGCGTGATTTGATCCGGGTGCCAGGGACGTAGGCCGCGCTCAGCAGCACGAAGGCGGGCAAGGTAAGCAGGGACGCCAGATGGCGGGTGAAGGCCGGCGGCTGCCACAGATCGACAGGAGTGGCCCGCGCCAGGCCGTAGCCCCAGACGATCAGCGCGAAGCCGACGACCGATGCGAGCGAATAGAAGCCCTTCCAGCGGCCTTCGCCCCATTGCGCAATGCGGGCACTGCGCCAGTCTTCGGCGACGATGCGCACCGAGTGCAGGCCCAGGAAGATGACGAGTCCGGCAATGAGTACGAGCATGGTGATCCCAGGGGCCTAGAGCACGATCCGGACCCAGGGGTGGGCCGCTACCGCACGGTACACCGCCTCGAGCTGGGCACGGGAATTCACCTGCAGGTTGAGAGTCACGCTGAGGTAAGTGCCTTTCGACGAACTGCGCAGCTCGATCGTGGTCGGGTCGAATTCAGGCAGATGCTCACGCACAAGGTCGGCCATGGCCTGCGCGAAACCGTCGACCCGATTGCCCATCACTTTGAGGGGAAAGTCTGCCGGAAACGTCAGCAGCTGCTCGATCCGATCGAAGGTGTCGGATATCGAGGCCTTCTGCGGATCGGGGTTTTCGGCGCTTGCCATCAGTCAGTTCGCCGGTTTGGCCGTCTGTCTGGCCGGCTGTTTAACCATCTGGTAGGCCTGGTAGAGCGCCTGATAGACCGGGCCGGGGCGACCGCTGCCGACGGCGGCACCATCGAGCCGGGTGACCGGCACGATCTCTTTGGTGGCCGAGCTGAGCATCAGTTCGTCGGCCTGAAGCACTTCCTCGCGCAAGATGGGGCGGGTTTCGATCGGCACGCCCGCCGATGCGCACAGTTCGTCCATCAGCCCGACCCGGATGCCCTCGAGGATGAGGTTGTCGTGCGGCGGGCCGAACAGTGTGCCGTTGCGGACCAGCCAGACGTTCGACGCCGAGCCTTCGGTGAGAAAGCCGTTGCGAAACATGACGCATTCGAGCGCCTGCGCATCGACGGCGGCCTGGCGGGCCAGCACGTTGCCGAGCAGCGAAATGGATTTCACGTCGCAGTGCAGCCAGCGTTCATCGGGCAGCGTGATCGCGGCGATACCCTGCGTGCGCTGTTCGGCGGGTACCGGCACCAGCTCGCTGGACATGCCGAAAACGGTGGGTGTGATGCCGTTCGGGAAGGCGTGGTCGCGCCGCGCGACGCCGCGCGTGATTTGCAGATAGATGAATTGATCGGTCCATGGATGGCGGCCGATCAGCTCTTCGACGAGTTGCTGCCAGCCGGCGTCGTCGCGCGGATTGTCGATCCGCAGCTTAGCCAGGCTGCGTTTGAGGCGTGCCAGATGCTGGGGCCATCGGAACAGCCGCCCGCCGTAGCTGGGCACGACTTCATAAACGCCGTCGCCGAAGATGAAGCCGCGGTCGAGCACGGGCACGCTGGCTTCCTCGATCGGCAGGAAGCGGCCATTCAGGAACACGGTCTGAGTTGCAGCCATCATCGCTCCATCCATAGGCGGATCGTATCCCAGGCGCGACCGAAGACGCCCGCCTGGGGGATGTCGTCGAGCGCCACGACGGCGCGTTCGGCCAGCAATTGTTCGCCCAGCTTCACCCGCACCGTGCCGATGCGCTGGCCGCGCGTGATCGGGGCGATCAGGGGTTGCACGCGCTCGATCTCGGCCTTCACCGTCGCGGCCTGGCCGCGCGGCACAGTGACCACGATGTCCTGGTCGAAGCCCGCTTTGACCTCGAGTGCCGTGCCCTTCCACACCCGGTAGCTGCCGCTGGACTGGCCTTTGCTGAAGACCTTCGCGGCTTCGGTGTTCTGGAATCCCCAGTTGAGCAGCTTCTGACTCTCGATGGCGCGGGCTGATTCCGATGCGGCGCCCAGAACCACCGACAACAGCCGGCGCGGCAGGCCGGTGCCCGGCTGTTCGCGGCGCGCGGAGGCGATCAGGCAAAACCCCGCGGCGTCGGTGTGGCCGGTCTTCACGCCATCGACACTCGGGTCGATGAACAGCAGGCGATTGCGGTTGGGCTGGCTGATGCCGTTGTACGTGTATTCCTTGCGCGAATACAGGCTGTAGTGCTGCGGGTGGTCGGCGATCAGCCGGGTGGCCAGCACGGCGAGATCGCGTGCGGTCGAGTAGTGCTGCGGGTTAGGCAGCCCGGTGGCATTGCGGTATTGAGTATTGGTCAGGCCGAGCCGTTTGGCTTCCTGGTTCATCCGCTCGGTAAAGGCTGCTTCGCTGCCCGCGACAGCTTCGGCCAGGATGATCGAAGCGTCGTTGCCCGACTGGATGATCATGCCCTGCATCAGTTCGGCAACGGTTGCCGGCCTGGCCGGTTCGACGAACATGCGCGAACCGATCGCCTTCCAGGCGGCCTGCGAGACCGGGGGACGAAGCTCGAGTGAGATCTTCTTTTCGTCCAGCGCCATGAAGACCAGATGAGCCGTCATCAGTTTGGTCAGCGACGCCGGTTCGACTTTCAGATCGGGCTCGGCCGAGGCCAGGGTCTGGCCGGTGGTGACGTCGATGAGCAGCCAGGCGCGGGCCGCGAGCGCGGGTGCACCGCCGGGCTGTGTGGCGGGTGTTGCGGCCGGCGCCGGCGCATTCTTGGCGGGGCGTTTGGCGGCGTGAGCGGAAACGGGTGTGAACGTGAGCGCGCCGGCCGAGGCCAGCGCGAGGAGAATGCGTGCGATGGTCGCCATACGGGAGGGTGTGTGCATCATGATTTGCGAGGCGCGAATTATAGACAGCTCTCGCGGCCCGGATTCAGCTCCGGCAGTCTGCTAATCGGTTTCGGGTTCGGCAAACGCATGGCGGCTGATCTGGGCGATGCGCTCGCCGGCGGCGTGGCCATTGCGTTGCGCTACGGATTCGATCGCATCGCGCAGCACTCGGCGGGCGACTTCGAGGCTGATGCTGTCGCGCAGGCGGGCCTCGAGGACTCTGCCGTCGACGCCGAGTTCGCGCTCGAAGCTGCCGGCCAGCTGGTTCTGCAGCCATAGCAGCTTGGCCCGCGCTCGTTCAGGGTTCTCGGGCACCGCACTGCCGGGCGGATCGTCGGCAATCCCGGCCAGCCGGATCAGGCCATGCGATTGCAGTTTGTCGATGATGGGGCCAATTTCGCCCGGACGGGCAAACGGCGGCAGATCGGCCAGACGGCGGTGCCCATCGACCAGGATAAGGATGCGCCTCTCGACAGTGGACAGGCCATTGCGTCGGCTGGTGAGCTCGGCAGAGCCTTCCGCTGTCTTGGCGAATACGAGTCGCAGGTCGAAACCGGGTGGCGTGCTCATGGCTCAGACTGCCCCGATGCGTTCCAGGAAGCGCGCGCTGGCGCGTGCGCCGGCAATCGCCTCGACGATTGCGGCGGCCGGGTTCACCAGCGAACGTAATTCGTCGGTCGTGGTGCAGCGCTCGATGCGGGTTGCGAGGTCGTCGCCGCCGGCTCCGGTGGCATCGAGCAGTGCACGCACGATCCTTGCCCGCAGGTTCGGCAGGGGCTCCCGGCCGCCTTGCCAGGGCAGTCTTGGCACTGGCTGTGCGGGTTCGTGCTCGAGGGGGCCCGCGAAAGCAGCCGCCGCGGCCGAGCCGGGGGCGCCGGTGCTCTGCTGTGAGCCGGCGATCGGCACGGCGGCGGTGACCGGCTGCCCGGCGCTGCTGGCCTGGTCGAGTGAGACGAAACCTTGCTTTTCCAGCGTGCCCAGATGCTCGGTCAGTTCGGGCTCCGGCAGCATCCGGCACAGATCGCCAACCCGGCGATGTCCGTCCAGCAGGATCAGAACCTGACGCACCCGGGCGTTCAGGCCGTGAGCGCGGTGGCGCAGCTCGAGCACACCTTTTTCGGTCTTGCGAAACACCAGATCGGTCGGCATGGGCATGGCGTGCTCGGGTTGACGTCGGCCCGATCAGCCGCGCGCGCCGAAGCTGGACATGACGATTGTCTTGAGCAGTGCCAGCTTGTGATGGAAGAAATGGTCGGCGCCCGGGATCACGATAATCGGCAGGTCGATCGGGCGGGCCCAGTCGAATACTGCTGCCAGGGGGACGACGTCATCGACCTCGCCGTGGATCACCAGCGTATCGGGTGGCGCCGGCGCCATCGCGAAGCGCGAGACTGCCGGCCCGACAAAGACCATCCGTGCCGCCGGTGTGCCAGCGGTGGTCAGATGCTGTGCCACACGGGACTGTACAAAACTGCCGAATGAGAACCCGGCGAGCACCAGCGGCAGATCAGCAAGGCCTTCGGCGGCCGCTTGCGTGCGCGCATGCGCCACCACCGCCAGCAGGTCATCGGTCTCGCCGATTCCTTCGTCGTGGATGCCCGCAGATTCGCCGACCCCGCGGAAATTGGGCCGCCAGCAGAGGTGGCCGCTCGAGAGCAGCGCACGCGCAAGCGTCTGGACCACCTTGTTGTCGCGCGTGCCGCCGAACAGGGGGTGCGGATGCGCGACCACGGCAATTCCGCGCGGCGGTATTGCGGGACGATCGACCGCCACGTCGATGGCGCCCGCCGGCCCCGCAACAGTGAGCCGCCGGGTGGCTGAATTCATTCGAGTTTCAATCGTTCGACGGGAATGCCGTTGACCAGGTGCGATTCAATGATCTCGTCGATGTCTTGACGATCGACGAAGGTGTACCAGATGCCTTCCGGATAGACGACCGCAACGGGTCCGAGATCGCAGCGATCGAGGCAGCCCGCCTTGTTGATGCGGATCTGGCCTGGACCCGACAGTCCGAGCTCTTTGACGCGTTGTTTGGCATACCCCTGCAGCGCTTCGGTATCGTATTGTGCGCAGCACTGGCGGCCGTCTTCGCGACGATTCAGGCAGAAAAAAACGTGTTTGGTGAAATGACTCATGGTGTCTGGTTCATTATAGATCGTGCATCGTGGCCGAACGGCGTGCGACGCAGGGCCCGCAGGCGTTGCGCGCACCAGACGATCGTCGCATACGGCCACAGGGTGGCCGCGCCGCGCAGCAGCCCGTCGATGTTGCGCCAGCTGCCTGTCTGCCAGGCATTCGTGGCGGTGGCGTAGTAGGTGTCGTAGGGGAAAAACATTGTCAGCAGACTGGTCAGGGTCAGGGCGCCGATTGCCAGGCGCAGTCGGGTAGTGCGCTGCGCGGCCGACAGCAGGGCCAACACGACCGCTCCCGTCAGCAGGCCCCCCTGGGCGCCGGCCGTGAGCCAGCTGACGGATTTGCCCGGACCCAGGATTGTCGCGGTCGCCACCGTCTTGATCGTCACC
>JAYVOV010000201.1:0-28460 GCA_043757735.1 Burkholderiaceae bacterium | reverse complement strand
CCGACCCCATCGCGCTGCCAACGCTCAGCGATGAGGCTGTCGTCCAAATCCGAAACTTCATCGAGCACATGCTCGACCAGTTCGACATCCAATACGCCGCCCAAGTCCGCCGCTTCTAGGGGTCAAAAGCCACTTGCCGCAGGCCGAGGGAAAGGTGTGTTGCGAGTTCGAATCGCCGCTCAGGCGCAGTTCACGCGGGTGAATGGCCGCTGAGACTCGGCGTTCTGCCGTCAGCGCCCGTTGCGGCCGATGGGAAAGAGCATCGGCACCTTCGATCGATACTCCTGGTAGGCGTGACCAAAGACGTCGATCAGTTCGAAATGGCTGATCATGAAAGTCGAGGTCAGCACGATCAGCCAGCCGAGCCAGAACACGCTTTGGATCAAGATGACGCCGGCTGATGATTCCACCTGTCAGACGGTGACTGGTAACGGTTGCCAGAACCAATACATCAGCACCAGAAGCAGACTGGATACCAGCACATAGGTGCTTCGCTCGATCGCCGGGGAAATGATCCGTGTCCACCAGCGCTTGAATGCGGGTCTGGCCATCACGCTGTGCGGAATCGCGAAGGCACCCAGCAGCGCGACGTCGATCAGCAGAGCAGTGATCGAGTTGCCGGCCGCCCCCGAATCGATCGACTTGGGAACCAGCAGATTGCCGGTGAATCCGATCGCATAGAGAAACGAGCCGAGAAACACGCTGTACGCGAGCAACGAATAGAGCCCGAAGACAAGTCGCACGATGATTCCTTCCTGGGTTGGGGATTCGGACCAGATCCGGTTTGCCGGTAGGGCCATACGCCGCGCATCTGAGCCATTGATGTTGCGTGAAGCCTTGGCGATATCAGCTGAGTGACGGTGCAATCTTGCCGGCTGCAGGCAGCCGGGAGCAGCCACTATTGGTGTTGCTGCGTGTCAATATTGACGCAAGGCGCGGCTGCGTCAAGACCCAGGCATTGACGTTCGGATGACTGTGGGTGGCGTAGTTGTCCAGGTGCAGTGGTAGCGGCCGGCGAGGTAATTGAGCGCGCGGTCGACGTCTTCCCGAGGCAGTGAGACCGTGCGCGACACCGCGGGCTTCATGGTGCGCAGCGCGTTCTTTTCGACAATGCGTTTGGCGCCCACCCGGCAGCGATAAGCCCGACTCCTCGCTCCCATCAGCGCACTTTGGCCGAGCCGGTTCGACACGGGAACACCCGCCGGCGCCAAGTCAGTATTTCGTATCCGGGAATGGGGCCGAATGGCGTTCATACTTTGGCCGTATTGACTGAAGCACCCATCGCTCGCAACCTGGGTTTCCCGAAGGCGCACCAGGAAACATCATGGCCCTGCAGATCGGCAGCAAAGGTCCGGCGGTTGCTGAACTGCAGCGACTGCTGAACGATTTCTACTCGTTCGACCCCGGTAAGCCGGATCTGGTCGTCAATTCGAGTTTCGACATTGCAACTCAGACGCGTGTCAGGGCGTTCCAGAGCTTTCAGTCGTTCGTTGCCGATGGTCAGGTTGGCGACCTGACTTTGGGAATGTTGCGCGGCGACGCTCAGATGGCTCAGATTCGCCCCCTGCCCCCGGTGCACACACAAAATGTGAGCCAGTGGACCTGCTGGGCCGAGTCGCTGGTGTCTTTTCTCGCCGCAACCGGCGACAGCATGAACTTCACTCCGGACGAATGGGTCGGCGTGATGGCCGGCCGCAAGCTGACCGGAGTCAATAGCGGCCTCACGCCGCAGGGCTGGGGCGCGGTCGCACGCGACTTGCGTCTGCAGGCCAGGCTGTACACCGACACCACCGGCCCGCTTCACGCATCGGCCATATCACGCGACAAATTCGGTGCAGATACCTTGCTTTCCCTGGTGAGCACCTACGGCTACCTGATGGTCGTCTACAACATATCCAACACGCTCGCGCATACGGTGCTTGTTTCGGGGGTGCAGCTGCAGCCGGGCGTCAGCGATTCGCACCGGATCGTCACCATGGATCCCTGGCGGGTAGGCAGCACCGTGTATCCGTTCGACCATTTCGCGGCAAGCCGGGTGATCGGCGTCATCTTCAAACCGAAGGGTTCGTACGCCGCCAACATCGCACATTCCGGTCCGATGGAGGTGCCTGCGCCCCAGGGGGACTAAGGCAGAAGCGGTTCCACGCGCACCCGCGACCGCCAATGCCGGTATTGCCTCCGGTCAAGATCCGTCAGCCATTCATGCACTGGCATCTGATCAAACGGCCGGCACAGCGGCAAGATCGACCCACGCACTCCGTGCTGCCGGATGGCGATTCCGCGTTGCCTGCGGTAGCATAAATAGTGAAACGCTCGGGACGCGAAGATGTTGGTCATTCGTCAGAGTCAGATAGAGGTGTTCGGCCGCTTGAGCATGGGCAAGTTCGAGCGCGCGCTGCTGCAGCATCTGGGCGCGACCTGGCCCCGTGAACTCCAACTCATCGGCAGCGACGAGGGCCGGCTGCTGGCCGTGCGTAAGATCATCCAGGCGGCGCAGGCGCACGGTTACGCGACTTCGCGCCAGATGAGCCTCTATGCCCTGCTTGTGGTCAGCCTCGGCAGCGGCTTCGACAGCGACCCGCAGTTCGATTGGGCGTCGACAGCCCTGCACAATGGGGCGCTCGAGGATCCCACGGTGCGAATCGAGGCGCTCGTGCGCCTGACCATCGGCTACCTCGGTGCGGTCGGCGGCGAAGACTCCGAAGTCGTCGTGCGCGCACTGCTTCGGGTTCGCGCCTACAACTTCGCAACCGCGCCCGCCAGCAGCGACGAGGCGCTGGTCGAGGAACTCTGCGCCCTGATGGGGCGCTTCTGGCCGGAAAAGCTCGCCTTCCAGGAGCCGAGTCCGACGCTCGCCATGATCGAACAGGCGCTCGAGAAGGCGGCGCGCCACGGCGTCGACTCGCCGCTGGGGCGCTGCATGTTCGTGACGCTGAGCTTTTTCCTCGGGCACGCCTTCGACGTCGATCCGATGCACCCTTGGGCCTCGAAGGTGTTCGCTGAAGCCGGCTGCGCCGGGGCAGATGCGCTCGGTAGAGCCCTGCTCCAGGCCGGGCTGAATCGCCTCGCGCAATCGCTCGAGCCGGTCTAGGGGGGCACCACGAATGGCCGGCAGCAGCAAGGGCGCGGCGGCGCAGGGTCTGGACGGCGGCCCGTCGGGCAGCGACCAGCCGGGGCAAAGTGTTGTTCCGTGCAAGGCGGCCAAGCCCGTGCCGGCCAAGTCGCAGACGGTGGAGCCATTCATCACGGTCACGCCGCCCAGCCACTGGTACGAGACCTCGGGCGCGTCGGCCAAACAGCAGACCGGCAAGATCAAGCTCAGTGCCAAGAGGCGCGACGACGAACTGGGCTACGACAAGGCCGGCTCGTTCACCGCGACGGGCGACTCGGTCAAGTTCTATTCCGACAGCGCCTGCTCCCAGCAGATCACGCCCGAGACGGGCCCCGTCCCCTACAGTTTCGCGGCCCTGAAAGCCGGTGTGACCGTCTACTACCGTGGCAACGTCACCGGCGCGACGAACCTTTCCCTCAGCCTGGGCGCGGCCGGCGACGCCCGCATCAACGTGCAGGGCCCGGTAGCGGGCCAGGTCGACGTGCCGCTCCGCCCGGAGCTGTCGATCGCGATTGCCGCGCCGAAGATCATCATCGTCTCCTACGATTACCACGGCAAGACCAAGCCGGGCGTAAAGCGGCATCGCGTGCCCATCGTGCTCGGCGTGACCAACCCCAGTGGCGGCGAAGGCGTACTGAGCTGCAACCGGGCCAGCGGCAGCGTCTCGACCAACGACGTGGCTCTGTTCACGTCCGAGGAGGGCGGCAGCAAGCTGAGCCTGCCATTGAAGGTCCCCGTCGGCGAGCTCGCCGCGACCAAGACCGTCTGGGCCGAAGGCCTGAACCCGAGCAACGCGGTCAACGGCACCGAATTCGCGCTCACCCTGCGCCACAGCACGGTCGGGCCGGAGCCCGGCAAGGAAGAGGTCAAGGACACCCTGACCTGCGTGCGCCTGCGGCTCGATATCTTCAAGTCACGGCCTGAAGACGACTCCGAGCCGATCAAGCTCGACCGCGGCAAGCGCATCGCCCCCGGGCGCTACCTGCTCGAGCAAGGCGCTACCCCGGAAACCCTGTTCGCCGAGCGGGCGCGTCTCGCGGTGGCCCAGGCCGAGCCGGTTGACTACACCGGCAAGGTGCTGGTCAAGGCGCTGATCGCGAACCTGTCCTTCTTCGCCGCCGACAAGGAAAAGCCCGAGGACGGCCAGCCCGTGCTGCAGGCTGCTGACCTGAACTGGCCCAATGCCACCATCGACGTCAACGACGGCAAGCGCTTCTGGCTCGAGGGCAAGACGCGCAGCGCTGCGCTCGACGACACCGGGGTGGCGGTCTACCTCGAGGACGTGCCGGACGTCGAGGGCGATCGCATCACGATGACGGTGCTGAAGGCGGAGCTCAAGCTGCACAAGAGCCGGGTCTCCCGCGATGCCGATCCGACCGAGTTCGCCGACGCTGACAAGGTCGACAAGGGTCGCTACCTGCATGTCCAGGACGCCAAGTTCCAGCATGGCCGGGCGCGAATCACGGTCTGCAAGGTTGTGCCCGACGGATTCGACGGCACGCTGGTGCTGTCGGGCTGGAACATCACCAAGTCGCCTTACGACGGCACCCGCTCCGTCAGCCCGAAGGTCAAGCCATTCAAGCGCGAGAAGCCCTCGAGCGGCCAGAGCGCCGTCACGCTGCCGCACGAGATCCGGCACGCATCCTCCTTCGACGCCAAGGGCAAGGCCTTCTGGGTCGAGGGCGGCACCGTCAGTGGCGACCTGCTCGACACCCAGCTGCGCCTGGGCGTTAAAGAGGCCGACAAGGGCTGCGACCGCGTCAGCTTCAACGTCATCCACTTCAAGAACCTCAAGGCGGTCGTGCCCTCGACGCCGCCCAACACCGCGCGCGGCAACGGCACTGGCGGCAACAACGGCCCGGTGACCGAGCACACCTTCGATGCCGTCAAGGGGGCGCTTGACGGCAAGGACTACTCGGAAGACTCCAAGAAAAACGAGCCGCTGGTGCTGATCGAGGGCTCGGTGGTTGGGGGCAGTCCGATCCAGCTCAGCGTGGAAGTGGCGCCCGCGGGCAAGAACATCCCGGTGCTCTGGAGCGTGCAGCGCGACAAGCGCAAGGGCGAGGGCGACCACGACCAGATCATCGGCCTGGCCGGCAACAGCAACGATCCGGGCCTCACCGCCGCTGGCGACGTGCTGAAGGCCACGCTGACGACTGCCGGCGTCGGCACCTTCCACATCCGGCCCTATGTCGACTGCAACGACAACGCGGCCTTCGACCACAACAACGACGCCGGCAAGCGCATCGATCGCGAGCCCTTCATCCTGCTCAACCTGGTGCTGGTGCGCGCCGAAGGCATCACCAACCTGACCGTCGCCAATGCCGCCGCGGGCACCGGAATGACGACGCAGGCCAGCGGAGCTCCGAGGGGTTTCAGCAGCGGCGACTTCAAGGGCAAGGGCAACGACGCGCTCGACATGAACGCCACCGTGCGCGTCATCGGGGGCGGCCAGGACGGCAAGCGGGGCCTCGACCGGGTGTTCGCCGGCTGGGCCAACAACGAGCGCGACAGCGGCACCAGCCCCGGCCCGGGCGGGCTGGGCGAGGACGTCACGCATTATTTCGCCCAGCTGCCGGCGCCGGGCATCGGCCAGCCGTTGCCCGCACTCGAGCGGTTGCGCTGTTTCTGGCAACTCGCCGGCGCCGAGGTGGGCGGCCCGGTGCTCGACAGCGGCTATGCCGGCCAGGGCACCGGCGGCCATTCATGCTGCGGCACGATGGGCGCCAACCAGGACAACGGGAAGGTCAAGAAGTCGCGGCACAGCTCGGGCATTGGCCAGATCTGGCAGGCCAAGAACTCCGACAGCCCGGGTGGTGGCATCACGAGCCTGTCCGCCGGTGGCGCGCAGTTGACCCGCTTCACCTTCAACATCGACTTCCGCTGTGACCTTGTTTTCTGGACCAGCTTCGCAAAGAATCAGGGGCCGGCGGACAGCCCGGCTTGCCGGCTCTATTCGAGCGTGTTCTCCAACACCTGGGGCATCCGCTTCGACGCGGCCTTCACGCCGGCCTGGGTGGCGACCATGAATGCGGCCAAGAACGTGGTGCTGGTCGCCGGCGCGGCAGGGCGGGCGCAGCGCGTCGAAGGCAATGGGCTCGAGACCCGCCTGCCCGACGGCCTGACGCTGCTGCAAGCCGATATTGCATTTTGAACGGAGCAAGCGCCCCATGCTGCTGACCGAAGACGAGATGGAGTCGCCGATCCTGCTCGCAGCCCTGGTGATGGAGGTGCGGATCGAGGCGGCTCAGCCGGGGCCATGGCTGCCGGCGCCGCCCCGGTTCCAAACCTGCACGACCGACCTCAAGTTTCGGGTGCTGCAGGTCCTGAAAGGCGATGCGGGCGATGCGGGTGCTGCCGGCGCTACGCCCGAGCGGGTCGTGGATGTCCAGATCACGCAGGCGCGCCCGGCAGGGTCACGCTACATCGCCCTTCCCGGCGTCTGGTCCGGGCACGAGTTGCTGCCCGGAGCCCGCTTCGTGACCTTCTCGGCGACGGCGGGCGCCGACCTGGCGGCGGCGCTGAGCGATCCCGCCTGTCTGGCCGTTGAGCCGTCGGAGGTGGCGCTGGCAGATGCGCGTCGCGCACTGGTGCCGCTCCCGGACACCGCGTCCATTGGCGCGCTGCTGCAAGTCCACGCGCCGAGCCGACGCGATTTCGGTGCCCTGTTCGCCGGCTATGTGGTCGATCGCGTGATCGAGACCTTCTTCGACGACCGAGACGGCTTCGAGCAGGTGCTCGTCACCGCGGGCGACGCGCAATTGCCACCCCAGGTGGCCTTGATCCTGCTTCGCGGCATCGGCGACGCGCTGCTGCGCCACGAGCCGGCGCCCGACCGGTACGTGGCAGGCTACGTGATGACGGCCGCGCTCGTGGCGGCGCGCCCGGACAACGCCGCGCTGCGAGCGATCCTGCTGCAGAACTATCTGCCGGGCCTGCTGGGCCTCACGGGCGGCGTGGCGCTGCGGTCCGCCGCCGCTGTTTTCGCTGCCGATCCGCCAGCCCGCGACGCCTTGCGAGACCTGCTGGCGCAGTGCCCGCAAGTGGCCGCGGCACTCCTGTCATGGGTCAATGGGTGACTGGATGTGGTTGAAGCGCTGGCTCGGGCGCTCGCCGCTGGCGCTGCTCGCCCTGATGCCGGCACTGGCGCTGGCGCTGGCGGGCGGTGACGCCGCCTGCAGCATCGCCTGCGACAGCGGCGTCTGGGTGGTGCAGGTTCAATCAGTGGACAGCGGCCCCTGGAAGACCGAAGGCCGCATGCGGCAGCGCGAACTCGATGTAATGCTGCGCATCGAACGCGTGCTCAAGGGGCCCGGGGTCAAGGGGCCGGCGCGGGCCAGAGCGGTACAGTTCGAGCCCGTCAAATCACGCCACATCGCCGTGCCCGGCGTCTGGTCGGGCCTGGATGTCGCGCCGCAGACGCGCTGGGTTCTGTTCCTGCGCGGCCCGGCCCGCAAGGGCCTGCGCGAACTGTCCGAGGACGATGTTCGGCAGGTGCTGCCCGCCGACGAGGCCGCTGCCGACGCGGCCTTCGTCATCGCCGCGATGCAGGGGCATCCAGGCCTGGCTCAGGTGGCCGGGCAGATTCCCATGGCCCAGCTGAACTACGGCCCGGTGCTCGCCGACTATCTGCTCGAGCGGGTCGATGCGGCGGTCAACAAAGATCCGGCAGGCTTCGCCGCCCTTGCGCGTCTGCTGGAGCAATCCGGGTTGCCAGCGGCTTTTCGGCGCCAGGTCTACGGCGGCCTCGTCGATGCGCTGGCCCGGCGCGATTTTGCCCCGAGCGCCCTGGCAATCGAGGTCGCCTCGACGGGGTTCCGACTGCTGGCTGCGCCCGATGCCGCGGCGCTGGCGCCGGCCTTGCGCCAGACCTGGCTGCCGGCTCTGCTGGGCCTGGGCGGCGGTGCCGCGCGGCTCTCGCCGGCGGCCGTCTTTGCGAGCGCACCGTCAGAGCGTGCGCGCGCCGCATCATTGCCCGATCTCGGACCGGCCCTGCGCGACTGGCTCGGCGAACGGCGTCCTTGAGGCGTGGCGCACTGACATTCTTCGCCTGCCGGCCACTGGTCGACTTCGCCTGCGGGCCGCTGGCCGACTTCGCAGGCAGTGCGGATCGCCTCGTCGCAGGCCATGGCCGGGCCGTACCAGGCGCGGGCACCGTCGTAGATCGCGAGCGTCTGCGTTGCGGGTGCTGCGAGGGTCAGGTGCATCTACCGGAGGGCGGTTGAGTGTTCAGGGTGCCGATTGCGCGCCGCGCACCAGTTTGCCCGGCATGGCGCCGGTGGCTTTCCCGTCGGCCATGATCTCCTGGCCCGAGACGAAGGTGTGGCGGTAGCCATCGGCGCGCTGCAGCATCCGCCGCCCGCCGGCGGGCAGGTCATAAGCCATTTCGGGCGGATGCAGGCGCAGCGCCGCCATGTCGATGACGTTGATGTCGGCCTTGTATCCGGGCGCGAGCAGGCCGCGATCGGCCAGGCCGACCGCCAGCGCGGTGCCGCGGCTTTGCCGGGCGATCAAGAACTCCAGCGCAATGCGGCCCTGCGGCCGGTCGCGACCCCACCACTGCAGCAGCGTGGTCGGAAAGCTCACGTCGCAGATCGTGCCGACGTGCGCGCCGCCATCGGACAGTCCTGGCACGGTGTGCGGGTGGGTGAGCATCGTGCGCACCACTTCCAGGTTGCCGTCGGTGTAGTTCAAGGTGGGCGAGTACAGCAGCGCATGGCCGTCGTTTTCGAGCAGCCAGTCGTAGACGACCTGTGCCGGCGCGCGGCCCTCGCGTTGCGCGACGGCCAGGGCCGAGGTCGACGCGTCGGGTTCGTAGTCGGGCGGATCGCCCAGGCGGAAGATCGCCTGGTACTGGTCGAGCATGCTGCTGCCCAGCAGCCCGTTCGGATCGATCTTGGCCTGATCGACGATGGCGCTGCGCACCGCGGGGTCGCGCATCCGGCTGACCCGCTCGGCCAGCGGCAGCGCGGCAATCGCCTGGTAGGCCGGGCTGTACATGAACGGGTTCAACGTCGCTTCGAGGCCGAACATCAGCCCGATCGCGCGTGCGGCCACCTGGGCGCGCATCTGCAGTCCGCGCGCGTTGGCTTCGCTCAACCGCGCCAGGAAGGCCCGCCAGATGTCCGGCTTGCGGTTGGACTGGGCCAGCGAGATCGACATCGGGCGCCCGGACTCGCTGGCCATCCGTTCGAGCAGATCGAGTTCGTCGGGGCGATCGAGCCGGTCACTGACTACCTGGATGACGCCCTGGCCGGTGGCGCCGATGGCGCGCGCGATCGCCAGCAGTTCGTCGGCTTCGGCGCGCAGCGTCGGGATGTGTTCGCCCGAGATGCTGCGATGGTTGACGGTGCGCGAGGTGCTAAAGCCCAGCGCGCCGGCTTCGATGGCCTGGCGTGTTGCCTGGGCCATGGTTTCGATTTCGGCCGGAGTGGCCGGCTGGCGTGCCACGGCGCGCGCGCCCATGGCGTGGACCCGGATCGACGCATGAGGCACCTGCGCCCCCAGGTCGATGTCGCGAGGCAGGGTTTCGAGGAAGTCCAGGTATTGCGGGAAGGTTTCCCAGCGCCAGGGGATGCCCTCGTGCAGCGCGGTGCCGGGGATGTCCTCGACTCCTTCCATCAATTCGATGAGGCGGTCGCGGTTGTTCGTGTAGACCGGCGCGAAGCCGACCCCGCAATTGCCCATCACCGCGGTGGTCACCCCGTGCCAGCTCGACGGCGCGAGGTGCTTGTCCCAGGTGGCCTGGCCATCGTAGTGGGTGTGGATGTCGACGAATCCGGGCGCGACCACGCAGCCGGTGGCGTCGATCTCGCGCTGGCCACGGCCCGCCACGGTACCGACCTCGGTGATCCTGCCCTGGTCGACCGCCACGTCGGCCTGGCGCGCGGCTGCGCCGCTGCCGTCGATGAGGGTGCCGCCACGAATGACGAGTGCATGGGTTTTCATCGCGTGATCCTTGGTAAGCCGCGACGGCCGGGCATGCGACGCTGGATGGGTCGATGGCGGGGCGGCGGATCGAGTGTAGGCCGCGTAGGCACGCGCCGCACGGCGCGGCTGCAATACTTGGACCGTCGCGCGCGTCCGGCCCGGCTCAGACGCCGAGGGCCGCGAGCAAGGTTCGAACGGTGATGTATACAAGGATCAGCGACCCCACTGTCCACAGCTTGGCGCGCAAGTCGTGAGTTCGCGCCGTCAAGTAGGCGCAGAAGTGCAGCAGGCGCGACACGACGTAACCGTAGAGCAGCAGACGCGCCACCAGCAGCGAGGGCTGCGTGAGCACATAGAGAAAACCCGCGACGAGGAAGAACGGCAGGTTCTCCAGGTCGTTCATGTGAATGCGTCGGATACGTTCGACGCGCTCGTTCGGTTCGAGCTGTTTCGGATCAGGCGAAGGGTTCAATGGCGTCTTGCGCAAGTCTTCCGGCGAGCGGTATCCGCCCTTGGCAGCCATCATTCGCGCGACAGTCAGCCATGACATGCACACGGCTTTCAGGATCATCAGTGAGGCCGCAATTGCGTACGTGGCGAACAGCGGGTCTTGCAGGCTGAGCTTGTCCATTGTGCAGGTCGCCTCAGGTGGCACGGGTCGTTGTGCATCGGCATCGACGGATCGGAGCAATGACTGCGCATCTTACAAGGCGGTCATCGACAAGATGCAGCCCGTCTTGAAGCAGCCCTTGTTCATCGACAACAAGCCCGTTGCCGCGGGCAACATCGGCACGGCCGAAGCCGCACGAGCGGCACCCGGCCATCTCACCACGGAGCGCTTCAAGAGCCTGGCTACCCCGAATTCGCCGCGACGTTCCCGCTGGTGCGCTACGCCGGGGGTAGGCCTGCAGGCAGACTGAGCGGCACAGGCGCTGTCAAGGGCGACGCGCAGCCTCCGCTCAACCGGGCCCGGCTCCCGGCGCGAGGGTGCGCTCGGCCTGCTCTGCAGCCACGACACTCACGGGCACGCCGAAGCGCTCGATGCGGTGAGCGAGGTCGAGGTGCAACCACCGGGAGACCCGCTCTGGCAGCGTCGAGACGATGATCTCGTCGTACCGCTCGCGCTCGAGCGTCTGGCGCACGGCCTCGTACGGGTCGGTGGCCCCGACGAGTCCTTGCACACGCGAGCCCGCGGCCGCATCGAGCAGCGGGATCGCGAGTTCGAGCGTGATGGCTGCCTCCTCGGTGTCCGGATCCCAATATGGCCGCGGGACCAGGAGCGTGAACCTGCACGGTCCGCGTGCGGCCCGCTCGGCGACGGCAGCGAGCAGCTTGGGCGAGGCCGCGGTCCGGTGCGCCACGATGAGGATGTGCCGGTCACTCATTGATTGCGCTCCTCTTGTCATCTTGATGATGTGCGGTCGGTTTGGAATCAGGCGAACAGCATGCCCCGCCGCAATTGTGGACTCTCGAGGATCACCTGTCACCCGCTGGCGTGCCTCGACCACGATCATGTCGCCCATCTTGCGCGTGCGGATGCCGTCGGCGATCAGGCCCTGGCATGGACCGCCTTGGCGAAAGGGCACAGGTTCAGGCCGATCACCGCGCGTTCCAGCCAGCGGCGGGTGTCCGATTCGATCGCGGCGAGCTTCGAGGAGGAGAGGGATTGGGGCATCGGGGGTAGGCGCTGCCGGGTCGGCATGCTACCCATCTTCCGGGCGAGGATTGCGAACGGACCGGTTTCGGCGTGTGCCGGGCCGCCCTGAGCCGCAGCGTGGTCTACTATTATTTCTCGAGTCGTGCCGGGCGAGAATCGGCCTGGCTGGGCGGAGAGGGGCAAGGGGGCAAGCGGGCGATCAGGGCGATCAGGGCGATCAGGGCGATCAGCTGACGTTCGGCAACGACCGGCGCGACACCCCATCAGGAAAGGACGGCCTTGGATTTCGTGAGTTCATCTGTGCCAGACCTGGCTGGCGATCGAGTCGTGCTTGCGCGTGCCAATGTCTTGCGCCCGCTGGTCGAGGCCGCCTCGAATGCCATCGAGGACGAGCGCCGCCTGCCCCCGGCCCTGCTCGACAGGCTGCATGAGGCGGGCCTGTTCCGGCTGCTGCTGCCGCGCTCCACCCAGGGCCTGGAAACCGATCCCATCACCTTTTTTCAGGTCATCGAGACCATCGCCCGCGCCGACGCGTCCACTGCCTGGTGCCTGTGCCAGGCGGGGGGCTGCGCGATGGCCGCAGCCTATCTCGAGCTGCCGGTGGCCAGACGCATCTTCGGTGACGACCCTCGCGCGGTGCTCGCCTGGGGGCCCGGACCGAAAGTCAAGGCGATCGAAGTCGACGGCGGCTATCGGGTCAGCGGGGTCTGGGCGTTCGCCTCGGGCGGACGCCACGCGAGCTGGCTCGGGGCGCACTGCCCGATCTTCAAGCCGGACGGCGCGCCGGCGATCGGGCCCGACGGCCGGCGCCTGGAGCGCACGATGCTGGTGCCGGCCTGCGAGGTCGCCTGGACCGACATCTGGGACACCGTCGGCCTGCGCGGCACCGCGAGCGATCAGTTCTCCCTCGATGACCACTTCGTTCGCGCCGATCACTCGATCACTCGCGATTTCCAGCAGGAGTGCCGCGAACCCGGCGCCTTGTATCGCCTGTCGGCCAACACCTGCTACCAGCTGGGCTTTGCCGGCGTGGCGCTGGGCATCGCCCGCGGCGCCCTGGATGCCTTCGTAGACGTCGCTCGCAACAAGGTGCCGCGCGGCCAGAGGAGTCCGCTGCGCGACAACGCGGTGGTTCAGTCCGGCCTCGCCCAGGCAGAGGCGAGCGTGCGCGCCGCGCGCGCCTACCTGCTGCTGTCGCTGGCCGAGATCTGGAATGCTGTGAACCAGCCGGGCGGCATGCTCACCATGGACCAGCGAATCGTCGTGCGCATGGCGTCCACCCACGCGATTCACAAGGCTCGGGAAGCGGTCGACATGGTCTACAACGCCGCGGGCGCCACCGCCATCTTCCACAATCATCCGCTGGAGCGGCGCTTTCGCGACATCCACACCGTGACGCAGCAGTTGCAGGGACGCCTGTCCCATTTCGAATCCGTCGGCGCCTGGATGCTGGGTGCCGATGCCGACCTTACTTTCGTCTGAGGGCGAACGAACAGGCCGCTGGGCTGCCTTGCAGCACTTCACGATCGAGCCGTCCGACCTCGGCGCACCAAGAGTTTCTATTGCGAGGTGCTCGGCCTGGAGGGTGGCGATCGACATCGCAACCCGCGAGCCATTCGCGCACGATCGCCGCCATCACACGGCCAGCGGGCGCTGCGGTTTGCGTGCCGCCAGGAACATCAGCGAGCCGACAATGGAGATGCTGGCCAGCAGCGTGAAGCCCAGCAGATAGTTGCCGGTCGCGTCGCCCAGGCTGCCGGCCACCAGCGGCCCGCCGATCTGGCCGATCGCGATGATCAACGACGAAACGCCCATGATCTTGCCGATCGCCCGGCGCCCGAAGTAGTCGGCGCGGATCGCCTGCATGAAGGGGCCGCGCAGGCCCCACGCCATGCCGTGCAGCACGGCAAAGCCCACGAGCATGGCTGGGCCGGTGGCAAAAGTGAGCATCAGCATGCCGAGCCCGTGCATCAGCATGCAGCCCGCGCAGATCAGCCGTTTGCTGTAGCGCTCGCCCACCGCGCCGCCGATCAGCACACCGGCCAGTTGCGAGGCGGTCATCAGCATGATGTAGAACGAGGCCTGTGCCACCGTGTAGCCGAGCGACTGGCGCATGTGGTTGATCGCGTGCACGTTGACCGCGGTGACCACGAACAACGCGAAGCCGTGTCCGAGCGAGATCAGCCAGCACGCCTGATCCGAAGGCCGTGGGGCGCCAGCCCCAGTGCTGGATCGACCAGGCCACCAGCGGCACCAGGATGCCCCCCACCGCCATGCCCAGGCTGGACAGGGCCAGCGCGCGGGCCCGGAACCGTTCGAACCAGTGGATGATCGCGATGTTCAGCGGGAAGTAGCCGCTCAGGCTGGTGCCCAGCGCAATCACCAGCACCGAGCCGTAGAGCCCGGCGAGGGTGTCCAACTGGCTGAACAGCATCATCCCCAGCCCGAACATCAGGATCCCGACCCGGATCATGTTCTGCGGGCCGAATCGATCGATCGCCCAGCCCAGAATGGGGCCGATGATCGCCGTCTCCATCGACTGCATGGCCGAGGCTGCCGAGATCGAGGTCTTGCTCCAGCCCTTTTCTTCGATCAGGACCGCGAAATAGGCGCCGAAGGCCTGATGCAGCAGCGCGGCCTGCAGCAGTTGAATGCCGGAGGCAGCGCCGACGATTCTCCAGCCGTAGAAGATTTTCATGAGGGGTTGGGGTGCGGGGAGGCCGCCAGTCTAACGGGGAGCGCGGTGCGGGCTGATTTTCTGGAGCAGGGTTCGAGATGGGCAGGCAAGGGCGGCGATGGACGGCTTCGGCGCCGCGCTCGCCCGTGCGCGCAAAGCCACCGCAGGCAGGGACGTCCGTCTGGGCAGTGGAGTCGATGTCATCCCGCAGTACCTTTGCCAGCGCCTGATCGATGAAATGCACGTCGCTATTGCGCCCGTCCTGCTCGGCGCGGGCGAACGACTGTTCGATGGGGTGGACCTTCCTGCGTTGAAATATGCCTGCACCAGGCACCAGGCTTCGGCGCAGTCTTCGTGGTGACCACGGTGCTCTTGCGCTGGCAGCGCCGACCGACGCGCTCGAAGAGCAGATCGGCGTGCCGGTTCGAACACGACAGGTAGCCAGTCTCGGCGCCACCCCGCTCGCGGTTCAGCGCGCGCCGGCTCACTAACCATCAGCATTTTCAGACCGGCCGTATTTAGGCAATTTCGCGCCGGCGCCCACAGCCGGCCATCACGCCCGCACCGGCGCTCGCACGCCCAGGCGCGTTCGCAGATCTTCCAGCAGTGTTTTCGCCGGCAGCGACAAAACACGATCGCGCCGCCACACCAGATGCCACATCCGCTGCAGCGGAAAGCCGGTGACCCGCAAGATGGCAAGGCCTTCGGCCAGCGGGTCGGGGCCCAGCGTGTGACGCGACAGCACCGCCAGGCCCAGGCCGGCGCGCACCGCGTGCTTGATCGCTTCATTGCTGCCCAGGGCCATTCGCGGCGGCCAGTCGATGCCGCGCGCTGAGAGCGTCTCGTCGGTGGCCAGGCGGGTGCCTGAGCCGCGCTCGCGGACCAGCAGCGGTTCGCCCACCAGATCCTCCAGGCGCAGGCGCCGGCGCCTGGCCAGCGGATGGCCGGCCTCGGCGATCATCACCAGGGGGTTCTTCAGGAAAGGCCAGCGGTGCAGCGGCAGATGATCGGGCGGCAGCATCATTGCTGCGAGTTCATCGTCGCCGCGCGTGAGCCGATCGATGACCGAATCGCGGTTCTCGACCGCGAGTTCGATCCGAATGCCCGGGTGAGCGCGGGCGAACGGCCCGAGCAGATCCGGCAGGAAGTATTCGGTGGTGGTGACCGCGGCAATGCGCAGGCGGCCGCGCCGCAGCCCCTGCAGCTCGGCCGTGTGCTCTTCGAAGCGCTGCCAGGTTGCGAAGATCTCCCGGACCGCGCCGAGCAGGAGTTCGCCCTGCTGCGTGAGAGCGAGGCCACGCCCGGCCGGCTCGAACAAGGTCAGCTCGAGCGCCGTCGCCAGTTCCTTCAGCTGAGTCGAGACGGTTGGTTGCGCCAGGTTCAGCGCGCTGGCCGCCCGCCCGACGCCGCCAAGGCGTGCCACCGCTTCGAAGCTGCGCAGCTGGACCAGGCTGGCGCGTGGCGCGCTCTCCAGTCCGGGCGGGAAGTCATTGGCCTGTTGCATCGGGAAATCCAATCTAAAACATCGGAATTGATCACTTTACTGGAATGGTTTCCAGCCTCGATAGTTCACCCATCACAACCGAGGAAACGCACCATGACCACCAAGACCCCCATCACCATCGCGCACGGCGACGGCATCGGCCCCGAGATCATGCAGGCGACGCTGCGCCTACTGCGGGCCGGCGGCGCCAGCATCGCGCCCGAGTCGATCGAGGTCGGCGAGCAGGTCTATCTGGCCGGCCATTCATCCGGCATCGCGCCGTTCGCCTGGGAGAGCCTGCGGCGCACCCGGGTGTTCCTGAAAGGGCCGATCACCACCCCCTCCGGCGGCGGCTACAAGAGCGTCAACGTCACCATCCGCAAGACCCTGGGCTTGTACGCCAACGTGCGGCCCTGCATCAGTCATCACCCGTTCGTGCGGACGCTGCATCCGGGCATGGATGTGGTGATCATCCGCGAAAACGAAGAAGACCTCTATGCCGGCATCGAACATCGGCAGACCGACGAGGTGTTCCAGTGCCTGAAGCTGATCACCCGGCCGGGCTGCGAAAAGATCGTGCGCTACGCCTTCGAATACGCACGGGCCAATGGCCGGCGCAAGCTCACCTGCATGACCAAAGACAACATCATGAAGCTCACCGATGGTCTGTTTCATCAGGTGTTCGACGAGATTGCCGCCGAGTATCCCGATCTGCAGACCGAACACTGCATCGTCGACATCGGTGCGGCCCGCCTGGCGACGCGGCCCGAACGCTTCGACGTCATCGTCACGCTCAATCTCTACGGCGACATCCTGAGCGACATCGCGGCGGAACTCACCGGCTCGGTGGGGCTGGCGCCCAGCGCCAACATCGGCGAACGGGTGGCGATGTTCGAGGCGATCCACGGCAGCGCGCCCGACATCGCCGGCACCGGCAGCGCCAATCCGTCGGGGCTGCTGTTGTCGGCGGTCATGATGCTGGTCCACATCGGCCAGCCCGAGGTTGCCACGCGCATTCACAATGCCTGGCTGAGTGCGCTGGAGTGTGGTGCGCGCACGGCAGACCTTCAGGGCCAGGGCACGGCGCCGCCGCTCGGCTGCGAAGCGTTTGCCGCGGCTGTCATCGGCCGACTCGGGCATGAGCCGGTTCAGCTGACGCCGGTGCGTTATGCGGGCAGCGCTGCGTTGGACGCGTCACCAGGCGAGTCGTCCCGAGCCTCGCATCGGCCGGTAATGCACGCCTACGTGCGTGCGGCCCCGGCGCACAAGGAGACCGTCGGCATCGATGTTTTCGTGCACGCAGGCGACTGCACACCCGATACGCTGGCGCAGCGCTTGAACCGAATCGCTGCGTTGAGCGCGCAGCCGCAGTTCCGCCTGCAGATGATCACCAACCGGGGGGTCAAGGTCTGGCCGGACGGCATGCCGGAAACCTTTTGCACCGATCACTGGCGCTGCCGCTTTCTCGGTATCGATTCGCAGGGCGCCCCGAGCGCGGTCGGCAATCGCGAGATCACCGACCTGATGTCTCGGTTCGCCGATGATGGCGTGGACTTCGTCAAGACCGAGCACCTGTGCACCTTCGACGGTGTCGCCGGCTACGCGCTCGGCCAGGGGCAGTAGCGCAGGACGAGCACGGGTGCCGGAGCGCGCTCGTCAGCCGCCAGCCAGGTTCAACTCCAGGGCCAGCAGTTCCTGCACCGTCTGGCGGCGGCGGATCAGGCGCGCCTGCCCGCCATCGACCAGCACCTCGGGGATCAGCGGGCGACTGTTGTAGTTGCTCGACATCGATGCGCCATAGGCGCCGGTGTCGTGAAAGATCAGCAGGTCGCCAACCTGCGCCTCGGGCAGCTCGCGGGTCAGGACCACGCCGCCTTCACCCTGGGTGAATACGTCGCCCGACTCGCACAGCGGGCCCGCCACCACGGTAGCGCGCGGCGTTCGCGCAATGCCGTCATGGGCCAGCACGCTGATGCCGTGATGACTGCCGTACATCGAGGGCCGCATCAGGTCGTTGAAGCCGGCGTCGACCAGCGCGAAGAAATTGCGGCCCATGGTCTTGGTCGCGCGGACCTCGGCCAGCAGCACGCCGGCCTCGGCAACCAGGAATCGCCCGGGTTCGATCTCCAGGTGCACCGGGTGGCCCTGGCGCTGGGCGATCTCGCGGCGCGCGGTGTCCCACAGGCCGAAGTAGTGGGCGGTGTCGAGGCGGGGCTCGCCGTCGCGATACGGAATCGACAGGCCGCCACCGGCAGAGATGGCATGGATCGGCCTGTCCAGGCGGGTGACCAGCGCCACCATGGCGTGACAGACCTGCTCGAGGTGCTTGTAGTCGACCCCGGAGCCGATGTGCATGTGCAGGCCGATAAGCATCAGGCCGCTCTGGCGGATGACGGCCAGTGCCTCGGGCAGATCGGTGTGCCAGATGCCGTGTTTGCTGTGTTCGCCGCCGGTGTTGGTCTTGTTGCTGTGGCCGTGGCCGAAGCCGGGGTTGATGCGCAGCCACACCGGGTGGCCGGGCGCGCGCGCGCCGAGTTGGCGCAGCATGTCGACGCTGCCGGCGTTGACCGGAATGCCCTCCGCGACCACACGGGTCAGCGTGGCCTCGTCGAACAGGTCGGCGGTGAAGATGATTTCGGCGGCGACGGACGCGCGCGCGCGCGACGCTGCATCGCCGGCGCCATCCGAACCGCCCGAACCGCCCGAACCGCCCGCGCCCAGCGGCCGGTAGCCTGCCGCCAGGGCTCGCTCGATCTCGCCCAGCGAAACCGCATCGACCATCACGCCCTGCGCGCGCATCAGCCGCAGCAGGTGAATGTTGGAGTTCGCCTTCTGGGCGAAGCGGATGGTGTCGAACGCGGTGAGCTCGGCGATGCGCGCGCGCACGGTGGCGGCATCGTAGACCCACAGCGGTGTGCCGTGCGCTTGCGCAATCGTGCGCAGAGAATCGGGGTTGAAGGGATTCATAACGGCGATGATGCCGCGGGCAAATCATCCAGTCCAATGCCTTTAGGTTAAATGTGCATTCAGTATTGATATGCTATGAGCATGCAGCTCACTCACCGCCAGATCGAGATCTTCCGTGCCGTGATGACCACTGGCCAGGTCACCCGCGCGGCGCTCGTGCTGCACACTTCGCAGCCCACCGTCAGCCGGGAGCTGGCGCGCCTGGAACAGGTCCTGCAGATGCGCCTCTTCGAGCGCTTGCGCGGCCGGCTGCAACCCACTGCGCGGGCGCTGGCCCTGTACGAAGAGGTCGAGCGCTCGTACCTCGGTCTGGATCGCATCGCCGCCACCGCGCAGTCGCTGCGGCTGTTTTCGCATGCGCGCCTGAGCGTCGCCTGCCTGCCGGCGCTGGCCCATGCGCTGCTACCCGCGGCGGTGCGGCTGTTCATGGATGACCATCCGCAGGCGCAGGTGTCGATCACCCCGCAGGAGTCGCCGCTGCTAGAACAGTGGCTGACCGAGCAGCGCTTCGATCTCGGCCTGAGCGAACGGCTCGAGGCGCCACCCGCCACCGACCGCCGCATCCTGCTGCAGGCCGACGAGGTGGCGGTGCTGCCGCCCGGGCATGCACTGGCAGAGCGCCGCGTCCTCAAGCCGCGCGATTTCGCTGGCGTGTCGTTCGTGAGTCTGGCGCCCGCAGACCCCTATCGGCAGCTCGTCGATGCGGTGTTCGAGGCCCACGGCGTCCAGCGGCGCATGACGGTGGAGACCGGCAGTGCGGTGTCGGTCTGCGAGATGGTTCGCCACGGGCTGGGCGTGGCAATCGTCAATCCGCTCACCGCATTGGCCATGCGCGGGCCCGACCTTCTCATTCGGCCGCTGACGGTGGCCATTGCGTTCCAGGTGGCTCTGGTGGTGCCGCAACTGCGCTCGCCCAATCCACTGCGTGAGGCGTTCGAAGACGCGCTTGGCCGGGCGGGGGCGGGCTTGCAGGCGCAGTTGCGCCGGGGTGCTTCGGCGCGGCCTGGTCGGTTGCGCCGAGCCGATTCGGCGCGGCCTGCAACTTCTTGATGAAGCCGTGCAGAACCACGATCCGCTGTCCGACCCGCGTGCAGAAGAACGCGCGGCCGATTCCCTCTGCGGCGGCCGATTCCCTCGCGAGCCGGTGCGCCAGTGGGTACTGTCGCTTCGATCGCTGCTGGCACTCGAACTGGGTCTGACCAATTGCACGACAATGCGTGCGTTCTCTACCGGGGTTCCTCGGTCCAGTCCTCGATCAGCAGGCGCGCAAGCTGCGCGAAGGCGCGGTCATTCGTCACCAGGACGGCGTCGATGCTCAGGGCGTGTGAGCCAATCAAGAGATCCATCGGCGCCAGCACCCGGCCTTCGCGTTGCATGGCGGCTCGCGCGGTACCGTATACCGACGCCGTGCTCGCGTCCCATGGCAAGACGTCGACCCGGCGCAGGAACTCCCTGACTGCATCGTGGAGCGCTGTGGCCAGTGGCCGTCTGGCCAGGCCGAACAGCAACTCGCCTTGAGTAATGGCCGAGATGCACAAGGCGGTGATGGGCACTGCCACCACGCGCCGGGCAACCTCGGGGTGCTTCTTGAGCAGGTGGCTGACGGTGTTGGTGTCGAGCATGTAGCGCGTCATCCGCGCCATCCCTCCAGCGGATCCCGATCATGGCGACCCTGGGCACGCTCCGCTTCGCTCAAGAAGTCCTGGGGGACGTTGGCAGCTTGCAATGCCGTGAAGAATCCTTCCCATGTGGTCGGCTTGCGCGACAAGATCACGTCACCGGTCTTCGGATCCTGGCGGATGAAGACTTCCTTCGCGTCGAAACGGAAGGCCGCCGGCAATCGCACTGCCTGGCTTCGGCCGTTGGTGAAAAGTTTTGCGATCTGGGTCATTTAGAACTCCAATGGCATAGATCAAAGTCTATCCCTCGGTGCGGTATATATCCAGATCTATGCTAAAGAGCGCAGCGCGCCCCTGCGCAGCAATCTGCGCGCCGTCTGGGAATCCGGGAAATCAGCCGCGCTGCTCGTGGGATCACCGACGGGACCGGTGGCAGTGGCAATGCCACCGCAGTGATTTGCGATGCGATGCGACCCGGCGCATGCAGGCCATTGGCCGCAATCCGCGGATCGGGCGCCGCCGCGATGACTTGCCTTGCGCGCTCAGCAAAAGCGCGCGCTGACAGCCAGATTCACGTGGTTCCAAATAGTCGGCAACAACCGGAATGGCATTGAGCATTTCTGACTGCTGCAGACATGCGCCTTTGAATGTGGCTTCGGAGTTACATTCATAGGCTCTCGCCGCGCGCGGGGCTCGGTGAGCGATTGTCTCGGACGAGCATCGCCCCGCGTGCCCGTCGGTCACCCAGCCGCGTTGCACGGCAAAGCCATTAAACGGAAAATCTCATGCTTCCTAATCTCGCCGACATCGAACAGGCGGCGCGCATCGTTTATGCCTCGATGCCCGCCACGCCTCAGTACTGCTGGCCGCTGCTGTGCGAGCGTCTCGGCACGCAGGTCTGGGTCAAGCATGAGAACCACACGCCGATCGGCGCGTTCAAGGTGCGGGGTGGACTGGTCTACTTCGCCGGGCTGAACCAGGATGGTGCGAAGCCGGGAGGTGTCATCTCGGCCACCCGCGGCAATCACGGTCAGTCGGTCGGCCTGGCGGCACGGCACTACGGCATCGCCGCAACCATCGTCGTCCCGCACGGCAACAGCATTGAAAAGAACGCCGCGATGCGGGCGCTGGGCGTTGACCTGATCGAACACGGCGCCGATTTCCAGGAGTCGCTGGAGCATGCCGAGCGGCTCGCGCGCGAGCGATCGCTGCACATGGTTCCGTCCTACCATCGGCTGCTGGTCGCCGGCGTGGCCACCTGCTGGACCGAACTGCTGGGCGCCGTTGCGCAGCTGCAGACAGTCTATGTCCCCATCGGCCTGGGCTCGGGCATCTGCGGCCTGCTGGCCGCGCGCAATGCGCTCGGCTACCGGACCGAAGTGGTCGGTGTGGTTTCGGCCCATGCCCGCGCCTACCTTGAATCCTTCATCCACAAGAAGGCGGTCGACAGCCCGGTTTCGACCTGCCTGGCCGATGGAATGGCTTGCCGCTCGCCCAACGCCGAGGCGCTCGAGGTGATCTTGCAAGGGGTCGACCGCATCGTCGCGGTCACCGACGCCGAAGTGGCTGACGCGATGCGCGCCCTCTTCGAGTGCACCCACAACGTCAGCGAAGGAGCCGGCGCGGCCGGCCTGGCGGCCGCGATGCAGGAGAAGTCCCGCAACGTCGGGCGAAAGATCGCGGTCACGGTGTCTGGCGGCAACATCGACAGGGATGTGTTTGCCCGCGTGCTGACCGGGCCGCTCGCCTGACGCCGGCCGCCGGAGGGCTCAGGTGCGGGGCCCGGCTCGAGCCAGCCCGCGCCGCCTCCCGGGGCCCGCTACGTCAAGGTCTGCGGCGGCGTGCTCGCCGGCCACCCGATGCTCGGGGCATGCCCCCTGAAATTCTCCAGCCACCAGCGCCAGTCTTCCTGAACCAGCGAGAACGGTGAAGGGTGGTTCAATTCGCGCGCCGCCCAGATCGGCCAGTGCGGATTGGCCAGCGCCGGGCGGCCGAGCATCGCCAGATCGATGAGTTCCTCCCGGATCACCCGGTCGGCCTCGTGGGGCGCGCCCAAATTCCAGCTCGTCATGACTGGAATGCCCACCTCCCTGCGCACGCGGTTCGTCCGCTCGATCATGAAACCCGGCTGGTTCATCGGCGGCTTCACCATCTCGTCCGTATTAAAACCCAGAGACAGGTCGGCCATGTCCAGGCCGTGGTCCTTCATCATCCGGATGGCGGTGAGGGAATCCTCGAACTGCGTGCCCTGCGGATGCAGATCGTCGCAACCCAGGCGCATGGTCAGGGGGAACTCCTCCGGCCACACTTCGCGCACCGCATCGAGCGCCTCGATCAGGAAGCGGGCGCGGTTGCCCACGCTTCCGCCGTACTGATCGGTGCGCCGATTGGCGAGCGGCGAAAAGAAGCTCGCGCCCAGATAGCCGTGGGCGTAGTGCATCTCCAGCCACTGATAGCCGGCTTCGCGCGCCCGCACCGCCGCGTCCGCATACGACCGGTGAAGCGCCTTGATCTCATCGACCGTCAGGGCGTGCACGGGATGGATATGGCCGCTGCCGCCATATGGAATGGGCGACGGCGCGACGCATGTCCAGCCGTCGGGGTGGTCGGGGGGCAGCTGCTTCTTGGTGCGATCGGCGTTCACTCCCTTGTGCGGTGGCAGTTCGCTGCCCTTGCGGCCCGTGTGGCCGAGCTGAATGGCGGGCACCGCCCCCATGCGCCTGATGATGGCCGCCACCCGCGCATGACCTTCGATCTGATGGTCACCCCAGATGCCCGCGCAAGACGTCGTGGTCCGGCCATCCGGCGTGATCGCCATCTGTTCGCCGAACACCAGGGCGAAGCCGCCCGCGGCCCGTGCGCCCAGGTAGCTGACGTGGTAGTCGTCGAGCCTGCCGTCGACCGAGTTGTACATCGTCATCGGCGACATCACGATACGGTTTCGCAGTGTCACTCCCTTGAGCGTGAAGGGGCTGAAGAGATCCGGCATATGGGTCCTTTATGAGGCGGTCGTTTCATGGAGAGACGCTCATCCTACCAATGAGGCGTGGCCCGACTGGACGCTCAGTCAGCGTTCGGTGAGTCCGGATTCCTTCGATTCAGGACTGCGATCGCACCGCCGAAGGGCGCGAGGGCCGGCCGGCCGGGTCATGACACGCGACGCGGCGTTGGTCAGTCGAGAAAACAGCGCACTCTGCGCCGTCTCGTGCAACGCCAGCAAGGGAGTCAAGCTGCTCCCGATATGGCTTGAGCGCACCTGATGCAAGGCGCGCGGCAGCGCCACGCCGGGGGCATTGCGCCCGTTGCCCAGGCGGCCTTGCACGCGTCAGTGCGTAGAAATCGACTGCGCGCTGTTCGGAAATGCTCGCAAGAGTTTCTTGTCCATGGTGAACAACTTAGTGTTCAACTTCACAGCCAGAGCGATGAATTCGCAGTCGTATGCTGAGCAATGGCTGTCTCGGACAAGTTCAAGGACTGCACGCGACTCCACCTCGTACTCGCCGCCCGCCAACAGGCTTTCGGCTTCCGCCTGCAGGCTGACAGCCTGTTCAAACGAGATGTCTTTTCTACGCAGGCACCCTGCCAGGATGTTCCGGAACTCACTGCGCCACAGGATCGGCGCACACCAGTCTGGTTCACGCTCGAGCAAAGCTTCAGCCGCCTCCGCGTGCTCCCCAGGCAAGTACAGGTAAGCCAGTACGTTTGTATCAACAACGATCATGGCCTGCCGTCGCGCTTCGCTGCGTCAAGTTCATCAACCAAGAAGTGCCGCCCTGGCAGCGCAGCCCGAAGCTCTCTTGCCCTGGCAAGCCGCTCGCTGAGCAAAATCTGTGTCGGTAGCAGCACGGCTTCAAGGCACACAATTGCCTCGCTGTTCAAGCTGCGCCTGTGCCTCTCGGCGGCAGCCTTCAGCCGCTGGTACACAGCATCAGGGATGTTCTTCAAGGTCAAGGTTGTGGGCATCGCGCTTACACCATAAAGCAACCAAAGTGGTTGCATTGTGCCACGCGCTGCAAAATGCCGGTTTGCTCGAACGACCAGGGCTTTCTCGTCTGTCAAGCGACCAGCGTCCGCAATGAATCGTGTGATTCATTCGTCCAGTGATGACGTAACCATCAGTGGATGACGCAACCATCAGTGGTTTGCCGAATTTGTTGATCGACAGCCAAGGTGCGCTCTGAATGAACTACAACCGGTCAGCGATGCCGCCTGACGGCTGCGGACCCGGAACCCGCCACCACCGCGTCGCAGCAGCAATCGAGTCCGGCGGGTGTCTGGCGGTATCCTCCACGCAACGGCCGCAACATTAAAATCGCCCCCGAGGAGACAGCCATGCCCACCCATCCCAATCCCTACCGTCAGGGTCTCGAGCGCAATCCCGCCAACCATGTGCCGCTGAGTCCGACCAGTCTCGTGCAGTGGGCCGCCGATGTCTATCCGGATCGCTGCGCCGTCATTCACGGCACGATCCGGCGCACCTGGCGCGAGGTCTGGCAGCGGTCGCGCCAGCTGGCCAGCGCGCTGGCCGCGCGCGACATCGGCGAGGGCGATACAGTGGCGGTGATGCTGCCCAACATTCCCGAGATGATCGAGGCGCACTACGCGGTGCCGCTGACCCGCGCGGTGCTCAACAGCATCAACACCCGGCTCGACGCCTCGATGGTGGCGTTCATCCTGCAGCATTCGGACTCCAAGGTGCTGATCACCGATCGCGAGTTTTCGGCAACTGCACGGGCGGCGCTCGACGAACTGGCGGCCGCGGGCAAGCGCCTGCCCTTCGTGATCGACGTCGACGACACCCAGTACGAAGGCCCGGGCGAGCGCATCGGCGCGGTCGACTACGAAACCTTCATCGCGGCCGGCGATCCGCAGGGCATCTGCCTGTACCCGGAAGACGAATGGGACGCGATCGGCCTGAACTACACCTCGGGGACCACCGGCAATCCCAAGGGCGTGGTGGTGCATCACCGCGGCGCCTACCTGAACGCCATCGCCAACGTGGTGGCCTGGAACCTGCCGCGCCATCCGGTGTACCTGTGGACGCTGCCGATGTTCCACTGCAACGGCTGGTGTTTCCCGTGGACCAATCCGGCGGTGGCGGGCACCCAGGTGTGCCTGCGCAAAGTGGAGCCGGCGACCATCTTTCACCTGATCCGCGAGCACAGGGTCACCCACTACTGCGGTGCGCCCATTGTGCACAGCGCCCTGATCAATGCGCCGGCCGGGCTGCAGCAGGGCATCGACTGGCCGGTGAAGTGCATGGTGGCGGGCGCCGCGCCGCCGGCCTCGATGATCGAAGGCATGGAGCGCATGGGCTGGGAGGTCACGCACGTGTACGGCCTCACCGAGGTTTATGGACCGGCCTCGGTCTGCGCCAAACATGACGACTGGGCCGATCTGTCGCTGGCCGACCGGGTCGACCGCAATGGCCGCCAGGGCGTGCGCTACCAGCTGCAGCAGGGCCTGACCGTGATGGACGCCGCGACCATGCGGGAAGTGCCGCGCGACGGCCAGACCATGGGTGAAGTCATGTTCCGCGGCAACATCGTGATGAAGGGTTACCTGAAAAACCCGACGGCCACCGCAGATGCCTTTCGCGACGGCTGGTTCCACACCGGCGACCTCGGCGTGCTGTATCCAGACGGGTATGTGAAGCTCAAGGACCGTGCCAAGGACATCATCATTTCCGGCGGTGAGAACATCAGTTCCATCGAGGTCGAAGACGCGCTCTACAAACACTCGGCGGTGCTGGCCTGCGCGGTGGTGGCCAAGCCCGACGACAAATGGGGCGAGACGCCGCTGGCGTTCGTCGAGCTCAAGGCCGACCGGATGCCGGCAACCCCCGAGGCTGCCAAAGCATTGGCAGACGAACTGATCGAGCACTGCAAACAGCACTTGGCGCGATTCAAGTGCCCCAAGGAAGTGCGTTTTGCGGTGGTGCCAAAGACCAGCACGGGAAAAATCCAGAAGCATGTGCTGCGAGGAATGATCGGGTCGGCGGGGGCGATCGGGTAGGGGCGCTACGAGCAGATGTTCGCCGACGGGCAGTCATGACCGGGATGGCAGTCGTGACACCGAGGGCAGTCGTGACACCGAGGGCAGTCGTGACACGGATCGCAGTCGTGACCCGCGTGACAATCAGCCCCGGGTAATCCACATCCGGTAAAATCCGGCATCTTCCTCGACGCCGGTTGCTCGCCATGAACTCTCTGTACCGCAAGCCCCTTCCAGGTACTTCGCTGGCCTATTTCGACGCCCGCCAGGCGGTCGAAGACATCAAGCCCGGCGCCTGGGCCGGCCTGTCTTATACCGCACGCGTGCATGCTGAAAATCTGGTGCGCCGCTGCGATCCCGCCATCCTCGCAGAGAGCCTGACGCAGATCATCGAACGCAAGCGCGAACGTGACTTTCCCTGGTTTCCGGCGCGGGTTGTCTGTCACGACATCTTGGGCCAGACCGCGCTGGTCGACCTTGCCGGCCTGCGCGATGCGATCGCCGACCAGGGCGGCGACCCGGCCCAGGTCAACCCGGTGGTGCCGGTGCAGCTGATCGTCGATCACTCGCTGTCGGTGGAGTGCGGCGGCTTCGACCCGCAGGCCTTCGAGAAGAACCGGGCCATCGAAGACCGCCGCAACGAAGACCGCTTCCACTTCATCGAGTGGACCAAGCTGGCGTTCAAGAACGTCGATGTGATCCCGGCGGGCAACGGCATCATGCATCAGATCAATCTGGAGAAGATGTCGCCGGTGATCCATGCGCAAGATGGCGTGGCCTTCCCCGATACGCTGGTGGGCACCGACAGCCACACGCCGCATGTCGATGCGCTGGGCGTGATTGCGGTGGGCGTGGGCGGTCTGGAGGCCGAGAGCGTGATGCTGGGCCGGGCCTCCTGGATGCGCCTGCCGGATATCGTGGGGGTGTCGCTCAAGGGTCGGCTGCAGCCCAACATCACCGCGACTGACATGGTGCTGGCGCTCACCGAGTTCCTGCGCCAGTCCAAGGTGGTGGGCGCCTACCTGGAGTTCCATGGCGAGGGCGCTTCGGCGCTCACGCTGGGCGATCGCGCCACCATTTCCAACATGGCGCCCGAGTACGGCGCCACCGCCGCCATGTTCTTCATCGATCAGCAGACCATCGATTACCTGAAGCTCACCGGCCGCACTGACGAGCAGGTGACGCTGGTCGAGACCTACGCCAGGCACGTGGGCCTGTGGGCTGACGCCCTGCAGACCGCGCAGTACGAGCGCACGCTGAGTTTTGATCTGTCCACGGTGGTCCGCACCATGGCCGGCCCGTCCAATCCGCATGCGCGCGTTTCGACCACAGACCTGGCCGCCAAAGGTATTGCCGGCGCGTGGACCAAAGAACCGGGGCTGATGCCCGACGGCGCGGTGATCATCGCCGCCATCACCAGCTGCACCAATACCAGCAACCCGCGCAATGTGATCGCCGCGGGCTTGATTGCCCGCAACGCCAACCGCCTGGGCTTGACCCGCAAACCCTGGGTGAAGTCGTCGCTGGCGCCAGGCTCCAAGACGGTGGCGCTGTACCTGGAAGAAGCCGGCCTGATGACCGAGCTGGAAAAGCTGGGCTTCGGCATCGTGGGCTTTGCCTGCACCACCTGCAACGGCATGTCGGGCGCGCTCGACCCCAAAATTCAGCAGGAAATCATCGACCGCGACTTATACGCCACCGCGGTGCTGTCGGGCAACCGCAACTTCGACGGGCGAATTCACCCGTATGCCAAGCAGGCCTTCCTGGCCTCGCCGCCGCTGGTGGTGGCCTACGCCCTGGCCGGCACCACCGACATAGACCTGGCGACCGAGCCGATTGGCCTGGGGACCGCCGGCCGGCCGGTCTACCTGCGCGACATCTGGCCTAGCCAGCAAGAAGTGGCCGAGGCCATCGCCGCCTCGGTCGAGCCGGAGATGTTCATCAAGAGCTACCAGAACGTCTTCCTCGAAAACGAGATGTGGAACAACATCCCGGTCAGCGGCGGCGAGTTGTACGAGTGG
>JAYVOV010000200.1:0-2115 GCA_043757735.1 Burkholderiaceae bacterium | reverse complement strand
TGTCGTGATCGACGAAGGCGCCAGCTTCGCGCGGGTGCTGCTCACCCTTGATCGACCCGGTGCTGTGCCGGTGTCGGTCAACTTCGCCACCGGCAGCGGCACGGCATTGTCCGAAGTCGACTATGCCGGCACGGAAAAGACAGTCATCTTCGCGCCCGGCCAGACGGTTCAGACGGTTTAGGTGCCTGTCTTCAATGATGATCTGCGGGAGCAGGACGAACAGTTTTTCGTCACGCTTTCCAGCCCCAGCAGCGGCAGCCTGGGTCGAGCCCAGGCTGCCGTGCTGATTGGCCGCAGCGATCTGCCAGCCTCGGCGGTGCCCAGCGTGAGTCCGCGCACTGCCACGGTCAGCGAGAGCGACCCGATCGCCCTGGTGGTATTGCAGCTCAACGCGCCCGCTTCGCAGCGAACCTTCATCGATGTTGCCAGCAGCGATCACACCGCATCGCGATTCAGCGACTACATCAGCCTGGCCGATCGGGTGTATTTCGAGCCTGGCCAGACAACGGCAGTCCTGCCACTTCCAATCACGGAAGACACCAACGTCGAACAGGCGGAACTCGTTCAGATCAATTTGTCGGGGGGCGCCGGCCTGACGGTGGGCGCCTACGGGAGCGTCATCATTCGTGACAATGACGGCACTGGCCAGAGCGGCATCGCAATTGGCGACGTGGTCGTCAACGAAGGCGATGGCATGGCCATGGCGCCGGTCTGGTTGACCGCGCCGGCGGCGACGCTGCTCAGCGTGGATTACGCGCTGCTGGGCGCCACCGCCGTCGCGGGCAGCGACTTCGCCGCGGTGTCTGGAACACTGCGCTTCGTGCCGGGTCAGACCGTGCAGAACATCATGATCCCGATCATCAACGATCTCGTGCCGGAACCCGACGAGGTCTTCAATGTGCAACTGAGCAACGCATCGGTGGGCACCCTGATCGACAGCAACGGCACGGTGCGCATCGGCCGCAACGACATGGCGGCCGCGATACGTCCCAGCGTGTCTGCCGAGCCTTTTTTTGCCGGCGAAGCCGATGGCTTTTTTGAAGTGATCGTGCAGGTCGATCGGCCGGCGACTGCGCGCGCCACCGTCACCCTGGCTTCTTCAGATATCACTGCCAGCCGCTTCAGCGATTATTCCGGGGTGACGGCAGCGCTTGCCTTCGAAGCGGGCGACACCACCCGGGTGGTGCGGATCGGCATTACCGAAGACGTGCTGGCCGAAGGGACCGAAACCCTGCGTGCCACCCTCTCGTCGGCAGTGAACCTTCAGGTGTCCTCTGGCGCGGGCGCTGTGACCGGCACGCTGGTCGACAACGACAATGGTTCGACGGCGTCGCAGTTCGTGTTCGGCACCGCGCAGGCGGACCGCCGCGAATCCAATGGCAACCTTTTCTTTCTGTTCGAGGTGGAGCGCCTGGGCGATCTCACTCAGCCGGCTTTTGTGAACTACGCCATCTCATCGTCCGCAGCCAGCGGGGCCGACTTCGGTTTGGCCGCCCTGCCGAGCGGGCAGGTGCAGTTCGGCGCCGGCGAAACTTCCCGGCTAGTCGGTCTGGCGGTTGCCGGCGACTCTGTTCTCGAGCGGCATGAAGACTTCACCATCACGCTGACCAGCGGGTTCGGTGGCGCCATCGCTCAACCATCGCAGGCGGCACGCATCCAAAACGACGACATTGCGGCGCGCGTTGGTGCGCCGCAGTTGGGCAAGAGTGGCTCCTTCCTGTTCGATGCGGCCTACTACCTGTGGGCGTCGCCTGAACTGGTGCCCACCGTCAGTGTCGACGCAGCCGCTGGCAACTATCTGAGCGCCGGCGCTGCGCAGGGGCGTTCGCCCAACAGCTGGTTCGACACCACCTACTACAAGAATCGCTGGCCCGATCTCACGCCGCTGAACCTCGACAGCGCCACGCTGTTTCAGCACTTCAATCTGTTCGGTGTCTGGGAGGGGCGCTCGCCTGGCCCCAAATTTCAAGCCTTCGATGGCAATCGTTATCTGACCGACAATCCGGACGTCGCTGCTTACGTCGATGCCTTCGTCGCTGACTTCCTGGGCAGCCGAACCAATGGCGCAATTGCCCACTACATCATCTACGGGGCCAATGAGCAGCGGGTGGCGTT
>JAYVOV010000199.1:0-2118 GCA_043757735.1 Burkholderiaceae bacterium | reverse complement strand
CGGCCCGCGACATGTTCTCATTGACACTGTCGTGAATGCCCCAGGCCGCTGCCTCGAGCCCCAGACCCAGCGGTTCGCCCACCGCGCGCAGAATTGCCGCGCCGGCAGCGGCCACATCCAGCTTCATGTCGCCGCCCAGGAAGCTGTCGGCGCCCAGATAGCCCAGAACGAGGTCGGCGTCGGTCACCGTGGGCTGCCGCCCGCCGCGCCCATAACAGGCCGGCCCCGGGTCGGCGCCCGAACTCTCGGGGCCGATCTGCAGCAGGCCCAGGCGGTCGACGCGCGCGATCGAGCCGCCCCCGGCACCGATCTCGATCATGTCGATCACCGGAATACGCAGCGGCAGGCCGCTGCCTTTCTTGAAACGCCAAACCCGCGCCACCTCGAACTGCGTGGTGCGCAGCGGCTCGCCGTCGTCGATCAGGCAGGCTTTGGCGGTGGTGCCACCCATGTCGAAACAGAAGATGTCTTGCGCGCCGGCGGCCGCGCCGATCAGCGTGATCGCCTGGAGCCTACGCCAGCACCGTGTTCGAAGGCTTGCGCGCCTATCGCAATCCCAAGACCGGCGAGTACACCATTTTCCGCCTGGCCGAGCACATCAAGCGGCTGCAGGTTGGCATGAAGGTGATGCGTTTCGATGCCCGCTACGAAGTCGAAGAAATGCGCGCGCACCTCTCGCGCCTCATCCGCGCCAACCAGCCCGATGACGATGTTTACGTCCGCCTGCTGGTCTACATCGAGGCGATCGGACTGATGGCCACCACCGGTCCAGTCGGCTTCACCGCTGCGGCCATGCCGCGCGAGCGACCCAAGTGCGCCGACACCGGCATGAGCCTGGGTGTGAGCAGCTGGAGCCGGCTGTCCGACAACGCCAGCCCGCCCCGCATCAAGGCCGCTGCCAACTATCACGACGCCCGGCTCACGCAACTGCAGGCCAAGTCGGACGGGTACGACGGTGCACTGATGCTCACTCCCGCAGGCAAAGTCTCCGAAGCGCCGATCGCCTGTTTTTTCATGGTTCGCGACGGCCGGCTGATCACGCCGTCGGTGACCAGCAACATCCTGGAGAGCGTGACGCGCGATACCGTGCTCACGCTGTATCGCGAGATGACCGGACGCGATGCCGAGCAGCGTGAAGTCGATCGCAGCGAGCTGTACTTTGCAGACGAGGCGTTCCTGTGCGGGACCGGCCAGGAGATCCTGCCCGTCACCGCCATCGACAAATTGCCGGTGGGCGACGGCAAGCCCGGGCCATTGACAAGCCAATTGCGGGACCGGTATTTCGAGGTGGTCCGCGGACTGGTGCCCGATCACCCCGAATGGCATGCCCATGTCTGAGACGAAGAGCGCCGCGGGCTGGTACTTTGCCAGCGTCGCGGCGTTCATGATCCCGACCGGGATCCAGTCAGTGCTGTTGTCGTATCTGCTGGCGATCGAACTGCATCAGCCGGCACAACGGTTTGGTGTCGCGCAGATGCTGGGTCAGCTGCCGGTGCTGATGCTCTGGCGCGGCCAGATCAGCGAGGCGATGGTGCTCACCTACGCGATCATCTGGGGCGTGATCAGCGCGTTTGCGCTGCCGGCCCGCGACGGCATGCTCAATCGGGTGGCCGGCAGCAATGTGCAGCGCACGGTCACGATGGCGATGGGCATTCAATTTGGCACGCAGATGCTGGGGCAGGCCCTGAGCGGACGTGCCGGCGCCTGGGGGCCGATCGGCATCCTGATGACGGAGATCGGCGGCGGCCTGTCGGTGCTGTTCTCAGACCCCACGATCCGCGCCACGTTCCTGCTGATCTGCGGCATGGGCGTGTTCTTTGCCGGCGTGATGGTGGTGCTTATCCCGCTGGCCATCCGCGATCTCTACGCTGGTGGCGCACAGGACATCACGATCGGTCTGATTGCCTTCGGGCTGGGCTCCCTGGTCAGCATCGGCGCGCTGATCCGCATAGGCGGCGGGGTGGCGATGTCGATGTCGATGTCGCGCACCATCATGCAGGAGAACGCGCCGGCCACGCATGGCCTCTGGCGGCTGCATTCGCGCAGCCGGTAAGCGCTCGACCGTCGCCAGACCAATCGCATAGAATTCACTGGCCCGTCTGCCTGCCCACGGGCCAA
>JAYVOV010000198.1:0-2120 GCA_043757735.1 Burkholderiaceae bacterium | reverse complement strand
TCACTGCAACCGCGCTTCGAGCGGCGCACCGGCACGGCGCCCCTGCGGCTGGTCGAGCATCTGCGTTTTCGTGCCGCCTATGACTTCCTGATCCTGCGCTGCGACGCCGGCGAGGCACCAGCCGAACTCGGCTCATGGTGGACCCTCTACGCCGAAGGCGATGCCGCGAAACGCCAGGAACTGCTCGACGAAGCCGCCGCGGGCGCGGGTCCGCGCGGCGCCGCCAGTGCCAGCAAACGGCGGCGGCGGCGACGCCCTGCCGCACGGGGCGAAGGCGGCGAAGGCGCAGAAGACGCGGGCGCAGCACTGCCCTCGCAGGGCAATCCGGCGCAATGAGCGAAGCAGCCGGGTCGAACAGCGCCTGGATCGGCCTGGGTGCCAATCTCGGCGATGCCGGCGCGAGCTTCGACAGCGCCCTCGAATCCATCGCCGCGCTTGCGCACACCTGCCTGCGCCGCGTGTCGTCGCGCTATCGAAGCGCGCCGGTACTGGCCGACGGCCCCGATTATCTCAACGCGGTGGCCGAGATCGGCACGCGGCTCACACCCCGCGAGCTGCTCGACGCACTTCTGGCCATCGAGCTCGCCCATGGCCGGCAACGCACGTACGTCAACGCGCCGCGCACGCTCGACCTCGATCTGCTCCTGCATGGCAGCACCGAGCACAACGACGAGCGCCTGACACTGCCCCATCCCCGCATGCACCTGCGCGCCTTCGTGCTCGCGCCACTGGCGGAGCTGGCCCCCGCACTGGAGATTCCCGGTCGAGGCCGGGTCGACAGCCTGCTTGCCGGGTGCCGCGATCAAGCCTGCCTGCGGGTGACTGAACCAGCGGCGCGGGCATGATTCCAATCACCATCAATCTTCAAAGCGAGCCCGCATGACCGGCCAGCCCGCCTCTGCGCTGGGGGCATCGCCCTTCGATCGCTTCCGCCACATTGTCGTCGAGGGGCCGATCGGCGTGGGCAAGACCTCGCTGGCACGCAAGCTGTGCGACCGCTTCGCCGCGCAACCGGTTTTCGAGGATCCCGAGGGCAACCCCTTCCTCGAGCGTTTCTACCGCGACGGTCGCCGCTACGCGCTGCCCACGCAGTTGTTCTTCCTCTTTCAGCGGGTCAATCAGCTGCGCGATCTTTCGCAGCGCGACTTGTTCTCGCAGGCGGTGGCGGGCGACTTCCTGCTCGACAAGGATCCCTTGTTCGCGCGGCTCACGCTCGACGACGACGAGCTCACGCTGTACCAGCAGATTTTCGACAATCTGCGCCCGCAGGCGCCGATCCCCGACCTGGTGATCTACCTGCAGGCGCAGCCCGACACCCTGATCGACCGGGTGCGCCGGCGCGGTGTCGCGATGGAGTCGAATATTTCAGAGGCTTATCTGCGTCGCTTGTGCGAAACCTACAGCCGGTTCTTCTACAACTACGACGCCGCGCCGCTGATGATCATCAATACCGAGCGCCTCAACCCCATCGAGCGCGACGAGGACTTCGCGATGCTGCTGCGCCAGATCGTGGAGCTGCGCGGACGCCGCAGTTTCTTCAATCTCGCCGACTGAGCGTCGCCGGGCGGTGCGCAGCCGCTTCAGGCGGCCGCGTCCCGCTGCCGATAGCCTTGCGGATTGCTGCTCTGCCAGCGCCAGGCATCGGCGCACATGGTTTCTATGTCGCGGGTTGCACGCCAGCCCAGCAGCGCCTGCGCGAGCGCTGGATCGGCCCAGCACTCGGCGATGTCACCCGGGCGCCGCACGGTGAGTTCATAGGGAACGGCGCGCCCGCTGGCTTTTTCGAAGGCACGCACCATCTCGAGTACCGAATAGCCCTTGCCGGTGCCCAGATTGACGGTGAATGCGCCCGCCTGCGCATCGAGGCGCGCCAGCGCGGCGACGTGGCCCAGCGCGAGATCGACGACGTGAATGTAGTCGCGCACGCCGGTGCCGTCGTGGGTCGGCCAATCGGCGCCGAACACGCTCAGTCGCGCGCGGCGGCCCACCGCCACCTGCGCGACGAAGGGCATCAGGTTGTTGGGAATGTCGGCCGGGTCTTCGCCGATCAGCCCGCTCTCGTGGGCGCCGACCGGATTGAAATAGCGCAGGATGCCGATCGCCCAGGCGGAGTCCGCCGC
>JAYVOV010000197.1:0-7763 GCA_043757735.1 Burkholderiaceae bacterium | reverse complement strand
GCAGTGAGACCCGTCCGGTGGCAAGTGAGGGCCGTTTTCCGCGCGCTTCTTGCCTGTTCAGGCCATCATCGATGCCCACTTGTCGCTTGCCCTCGCGTCTGAGCGCCACGATCACTTCGATCCCCGACTCGCTCAGGTGCGCCAGCGTCGCTTCGCTGCGGTACCCCGCATCGGCCAGCGCCACCGCGGGGGTCCGGGACTGGGTAGGCGTCAGCCCCATACGCTGGCCCCTTCATTACTCTTCTCGACAGGCTCCTGAAACAATTGGCCCTGGCCATCCGGCGCGCCACGGGCGCTGCGCCTGGTGCACGCCGGCGCCGGCAAGCCACTTTTTCGCGAACCGTGTTTGTGCTGTGAGGGCGTCAGCCTCGGCGTGTGCCTCGCCGGTCTGGCGCAGGCGGTAGAGGTTTTCTTTCGCGGCCGCCCCTGCGCTGCGTTCGTCCACGATCGGGGTCGGATACGCCGCAGTGCCGATCTCCGGCACCCACTGCCGGATGTACAGACCTTGCGGATCCTGGTCGCGCGCCTGCGAAAGTTCAGCCAACCGGTGGCGCAGAGCTGGCGCATGCAGGCATCGACCATCGGGAAGCCGGTGCGACCTTCGCATCAAGCCTGCAGGCGGCCGGCATGGATCGGGCTCTTGTGCACGCCGTCGCCAGGTCGAAGCCCGTCAACCGTTCGCGCCACGTTGCGCCACTCGATGGCCGGTTCATCTTCGCGCCTTTGCATGAAGTGGCAGTGCCAGCGCAGTCTGCTGGCAAAGCCACGCAACGCATAGGCCAGGCTTCGGTCGGTCGTCGCCGAGAGGCGCACACGCAGATTGCGCTTGAACCAGGCCAGCGCCGCCGTGCCCGTCATGCCACGGACTCCGTGCAGCGCGGCATCAGGTCATAGACTTTCCACTGTCGGGCGCCACCACGCAGCCGCTGATGCGCCAGCCGGTGCCAGTCTGCCGTTCAAGCAGATAGGTGGCCATCCAGAGGCGACCTTCGCGATCACGCAATTGCACAGGCTGCGACACCGTTCCCTTGGTCCCAAACTCCGCTTGCGCCTGAAAGAACAAGACGGCGGCCGGCCGCACCACCATGGGGTAGCCGCCTCGCACCATGGCCATGAAGCGGGTCGCGTCGCCGAACTGGGACTGGATGGACGCCGCCGCATAGGAGAAGGCGCGAGCGGCATCGTCCGCTGCGAAGGCTTCGAGCTGAGCCTCGACGACCTGGCGAACAGCGCGTGCATCCGGCTCGGCCAGCACCGCCGCGCTGGCAGCGGCAGGTACGAGCATACCGATCACCAACACGCACCCGAGCCAGCGCCGTATCCGGCCTACCTGTTTGCCGATGCTCGTCAGACCACAGGTCATGAGCCGCTCCCGGCTGACAGGCAAGGCGGCTGCGTCGCAGTTGGAAGACCAGGAACTTCGGCCTGCGCCGGCGGTGCATGCTCAATCTTCTGGCCGTTCCACTGTTGGCCACACCAGCAGCGGCCTTCCGTGTCGATGATGCAGGTGCCGCTGCCGCAGCAGCGCGGGTGTTCGTTCATTTGCCACTCCTGGGTGTCACTTCAACGCATTCAACAGCTATTTCACGAGGGGCCGCACGGCAGTGAAACCACTGTCTGCCGCAAGCATCTGCCCCGTCAGCGAGCCATGTCAGCGAGCCACATCAGCGAGCCATGTCAGCGAGCCCGCGCAGCGCCTCAGCGCAGGTGGCAGGCAACCTGGTGCCCGGCCTCCACTTCGCGCAGCACGGGTGCTTCGGTCTTGCAGCGCGGCTGTACGTAGGGGCAGCGGGTATGGAAGTGGCAACCGGGTGGCGGATTGAGCGGGCTGGGGACATCGCCCTGCACTACGCGCTTTTCGCGCCGCACCCGCGGGTCCGGCACCGGCACGGCGTTGAGCAATGCCTCGGTGTACGGATGCAGCGGGCGCTGAAACAGCGTCACCTTGTCGGTGTACTCGACAATGCGCCCGAGGTACATCACCGCGACGCGATGGCTGATGTGTTCCACCACGGCCAGGTTGTGCGAGATGAACAGATACGACAATCGCAGATCGCGCTGCAGTTCCATCAGCAGATTGATGACCTGCGCCTGGATGGACACATCGAGTGCGGACACCGGCTCATCGCCGATGATGAGCCTGGGATTGAGCGCAAGCGCACGGGCAACGCCGATTCGCTGGCGCTGGCCGCCCGAGAACTGATGCGGAAACGCATCCATCTGAGCCGCGCGCAACCCGACACGAGCAAACAGTTGCGCCACATGCTCGCGCCGTTCGTCTTTGGAGTAGACGCCGTGAACGCGCAACGGTTCGGCGACGATGTCGCCCGCGCGCGTGCGCGGATTGAGCGACGAAAACGGATCTTGAAAAATGATCTGCATCTGCCGCCGAAAGGGCCGAAGTTCCGAGCGACCAAGGTGGGTGATGTCGCTGCCTTCCACCTCGATGCGACCCGCAGTGGGTTCGATGAGGCGAAGCACCGTGCGACCCACCGTGGTCTTGCCGCACCCGGATTCGCCGACCAGACCCAGCGTTTCGCCGGCGTTGATCTCAAAGCTCACGCCGTCCACCGCGTAGACCTGGCCGACGGTGCGGCGCAGCACCCCCTTCTTGACGGGGAAGTGCTTCGTCAGTCCTTGCACCCGCAGCACTGGCACAGTCTGCTCAGTCATGGGCGCTTCGCTCGATCTGGTCTGAATGCCAGCACGCCGCCCATTGCCCTGGCTGCTTCTGCTCATACGGCGGGTATTCGCTTTGGCAGATTTCACTGGCCAGCGCACAGCGCGGCGCGAAGGCGCAACCCGCGGGCAGCTTGGACAGCGCAGGAACCATGCCCGGGATCTCCTGCAGCCGCGAAACCGCAGCCGGGTTTTCACCGCGCATCAGCGCCAGTCGCGGGATCGAGTTGATCAGTCCGCGTGTGTACGGATGCATCGGCCGCACGAAAAGATCCATGGTGGTGGCCTCCTCCACTTTGCGCCCGGCATACATGACGATCACACGATCGGCGGTTTCGGCGACGACACCCAGATCGTGCGTGATCAGGATCACCGCGGTGCCCAGCTCGCGACGAAGCTTCGCAATGACTTCCAGAATTTGCGCCTGGATGGTGACATCGAGCGCCGAGGTGGGTTCATCGGCGATCAGCACTTCGGGGTTGCAGGCGAGCGCCATCGCGATCATTGCGCGCTGGCGCATGCCGCCCGACAGATGGTGCGGATACTCCTTCACACGCTGTGCCGGCTCCGGAATGCCGACCAGGCGCAGCATCTCTATCGCGCGCTCCAGCGCCGCAGCACGTGACAGACGCTGGTGGAGAATCAGCGATTCACTGATCTGGCGGCCAATGGTCATCACCGGGTTGAGGGACGTCATCGGTTCCTGAAAGATCATCGCAATGCGGTTGCCGCGCACGGCGCGCATGGCGTCTTCGTTCAGGCGAAGCAGATCGGTATCGCCCAGGTGCACGGTACCGCCGACGATCCGCCCCGGCGGGTCCGCCACCAGGCGCATCAGCGACAGCGAGGTCACGCTCTTACCGCAGCCCGATTCGCCCACGATGGCCAGCGTCTCACCGCGCGCGAGCGAAAACGACACGCCGTCGACTGCCTTGACCAGGCCCGCGCGCGTGTAGAACCAGGTTTGCAGGTTCGCGACTTCGAGCACGGGCGCATCGGCTGGTGGCTTGGGCATTGGGGCAAGCACGGAATCCGGCGCCATCTATGTGCCCTGCCGCGGATCGAGCATGTCGCGGATCGCGTCACCCAGCAGGTTGGTGCCGAACACCACCGCGCTGATCGCAAGGCCCGGAAAGATCACCAGCCAGGGCGCGGTGCGAACGTAATCAGCCGCTGACTCCGACAGCATGCGGCCCCAGGATGGGTGCGGTTCGGGCACGCCCAGTCCGAGGAAGGCAAGCGAGGACTCGACCAGGATCGCTGAGCCCAACTGCGCGGTGGCCAGCACGATCAGCGGCGCCAGGGTATTGGGCAGCACCTGCGTCACTGCGATGCGGATCTCACTCATGCCGATCGCACGTGCCGCCTCGACAAACGGCAGTTCGCGCAATGACAGCGTATTTGAGCGGATGACGCGGGCGACATTGGGCACGAGCGCAATCGAGATCGCAATGATGGTGTTGTGCAGCGAAGGACCGAGCGCGGCGGCCATCACCAGCGCCATGACCAGCAGCGGCAGCGACTGCAAAATGTCGATGAAGCGCTGCGCAATCAGATCGAACCAGCCGCCAAAAAACCCGGAAGAAAGCCCGATGATCACCCCGCCCAGGCATCCGAGCACCGTGGCACCGACCGATACCATCAGCGAGATGCGAGCACCGTAGACAATCCGCGCGAACATGTCGCGCCCCATGAAATCGGCGCCCAGCAGATGTTCCCCGCCAGGGCGCGCGAGGGCGGCCTTTGAATTGGTCGTGAGCGGATCGAACGATGTGATCACCCCGGCGAATACCGCCATGGCCACGAACAGAATGACAATCAGTGCCCCGACTGCGCCCAGCGGATAGCGCCGGATTAAGTGCAGCGTCGCACTGCGTGCCCCGCGGACGTTGGCACCCGCCTTGTCCAGTTCTGCCGCGTGATCAAGTAACGCCATCGGATCAGCTCTCGTACTTGATGCGCGGATCGAGCGCGACGTAGGTCAGGTCGACCACGAAATTCACCAGCACCACGACCACTGCGATCAGCATCACCAGGTTCTGCACGATCGGGTAGTCGCGCCAGCGGATCGCTTCGACCAGGAACCGGGCCACACCCGGAATATTGAACACCGTCTCGGTCACGATCAGGCCGCCGATCAGGAACGCGGCCTCGACGCCAACAATGGTGACCACCGGCAGCATGGCGTTGCGCAGACCGTGCTCGTAGTTGACCACGGTGTCCGAGGCGCCCTTGGCGCGCGCGGTGCGGATGTAATCCTGGCGCAGTACCTCCAGCATCGAGGAACGCGTCAGCCGCATGATGAGTGCCGAACTGCGAAACCCCACCGCCGCAGCCGGGATCGAAAGCAGCGCGATCTCCTTCCAGAATTGGTCAGGCGTGCTCTTGTAGATCGGTATCCAGCCAGTCCAGTGCACGAACCCCATCAGGATGAGCAGGCCGAGCCAAAACGATGGCAGCGACAGGCCGCTCAGGCTGATCACCCGCAGCACGTAGTCGAGCGCCGTGTTCTGCCGCACCGCGCTGATCACCCCGAGCGGGACACCGAGCAGAATCGAGAATATGAGCGTCAGGGTGGCCAGTTTCAGCGTGACCGGAATGCGCGGCAGGATCTCGTCGATTGCCGGCTTTTCGGACACATAGGCATAGCCGAGATCGCCCTTGGCCAATCCGCCGATCCAATTGACGTATTGAATGACGATGGGCTTGTCCAGGCCGAGTTCGCGCTCGATGTTTTTCTTCTGCTTCTCGTTCACGAAGCCAGCCGAGTCGAAGATGATGTCGGTGACGTTGCCCGGCACGAGACGCAGCATCACGAAGATGAGCACGGAGATGCCGAACAGCGTCAGCAGCATCAGCAGAGAGCGGCGCACGAAGTACGCGCCCATCAGCGGCGTGCCTGCGCGGTAGAAAACATCATCGTTGCGGACCCGCTACTCGCATCGGCACGGGTCGTTTCACCTGGCCAGCCAGACGTCTTCGAAGCGCCAGTTGTTGTAGATGCTGTTCTGGTGGAGCACCAGCCCCTTCAACTGAGGATGCCAGCAGGTTGCCGCCACCCCGTGCAGAATGATCGGGCGCGCGGCATCTTCATCGAGGATCTTCTCGATCTGCCAGACGATCGCCTTGCGCTTGACAGGGTCCGACTCCTGCGATTGTGCGTCGATCATCTTGTCGACCTGCGCATTGCAGTAGTTGGTGTAGTTGCGCTCCGAGTTGCAGGTGTAACCCTCGACCAGAACAACATCGGGATCATCCACGCCCGCGCCGCTCAGATTGAGCGCGACCGTGTAGTCCCTGCGCACCGCGCGGCCGTACCAGACCGATGACTCCACGATCTCCAGCTCAGTGTCGAAGTAAATCTGGTTCAGCTGATCGACCAGCAGCACCGCGGGATCCTTGTAGGCCTGGAAATCGCGCGTCGACACCTTGATCTTCAGGCGCTTCGCGGGTCCATAGCCCAGCCCGGTCATGATCTTCCTCGCCGCGGCCACCCTCTCGGCCACAGTGCCGCCGTAGCCGGGCAGCGCCGCGAGCGCCTCGCTCGACATGCCCCAGGCGCCATGTGGCGGCGCCAGCATGGCGCCGGAGACGCTGGACTTGCCTTGCGAGATGATGTCGTTCATCGCCTTGCGATCAAGCGCGAGTGTCATTGCCTTGCGCAGATTTGCGTCATCGAATGGCGGCTTGTCGCGGTTCACGAGCAGGTTGGAGCTGACGTTGGTCGGCACGGTCTCGCAGACTGCCTTGGGTGACCGCGCGAGGACATCGCCCACCATCGGGGGGGTGATGTCGCCGACGAAGGTGAGATCGAACTCATTGGCCGCAAACGCGAGCGTACGGGTGGAGCGGTTGCCGATGATGCTGTAGGTGATGCCCTCGAGATACGGGCGTCCGGGCTTCCAGTACTCCGTGTTCTTCGCGAGCTTGATCGAGCTGTTAGATTCGAACGACACGAATTTGAACGGACCGGTGCCGATCGGTTTGGTGCGCATGTCCTTGGTCGCGACATGGCACGGATAGACTGGTGAAAGGTTCGAGGCCATCAGCGCCGGCAGCGAGCCCTGCGGCTTGGCGAGCACAAAAGTCGCCTCGAAATCACCGTTGATTGCGACCTCTTTCACGTTGCGCCACCACACCGCGCGGGGATTTTTGCGGAACGCATCGGCATGTTTTCCCAGGAGCTTGTCCCAGGTGCACTGCACGTCCTTCGAGGTGAAGGGCTTGCCGTCGTGCCACTTGACCCCTTTGCGCAACTTGACGGTGAACCGGGTGCGTGACGCATCCCAGGCCCAGCTCTCGGCCAGTTCGGGAACGATGGTCTCTATGCCGTTGCGCGGCTTGGCGGCGTCGTACATCATCAGGTTGTTGTACACCGCGGAAAACGGCATCACGACGGAGACGGTCGCCTCTTCGTGGATCGACGCGCTGGGCGGGTTGGAGCTGTTGTAGGTCCGCAGAGTCCCGCCCGCGGTCTGGGCCGCCGCGGGCAGTGCCAGTGCAAACGTCAGCGCCAGACTTGCGGCCACATGCGTGCTGAGACTAGACCCGCGCGCAATGGTTGGGATGATTGGTTCATGCCTCGCTTGAGATTCATGCCTAGCTTGAGCCATGTCAATGACCTCCAAGATGTGGTCGCATCCTGTCACCATTGTCAGGAAAGTGTCAACGATCTTTGCGTGATGCGATGCAGCGATTTCCCGCAGGACCCCACCCATCATTGCCCGTGCACGTCTCGGTCAACGGCCTGGTGCAGGCGTCAGCTCCGCTGTCATCACTTCCGTTGACATCGCAATTCTCGTCAAGGAGCTTCGAGGATCGGTGATCCGCCTGGCTGAGCGAGCACGGCTGGGCCTTTGCCGTTGCGCTTGAGCCGCTCATTGGCGAGCGCCGGGCCGGTGCTGTACCGGCACAGCCGCTCGAGTTCGTTGCGCTGATGCGCCCCGATGGGCACCGCGCCCAGGCCACTGGATCGTCGGCGCCTCTCTCTTACTCGATGCACGCCCCGGACATGCCTGCGCGCAACCTGTGCCGTGCCCTTCACTCCCGCGTGGGTGATGCTGTTGAGGATGCCGCAGGAAGAA
>JAYVOV010000196.1:0-7766 GCA_043757735.1 Burkholderiaceae bacterium | reverse complement strand
GTTTCGTCAAAGTTGACGGCTCACAACTCGAAGTTAAAGGGGGCCTGGAGGCTCCCATCATTGAAAACAAGCGCGAGGGCGTCATGTCCTCCTCCGGCCCGGTCGGCTTCAAAGAGACGCCGGTGCAGCCCTATGTGAAGCTCACCGCCATCTTCACCAGGGACTTCCCGATCCAGACGCTGCGCGACGGCACGGACATGACCATCACGGCCGAGTTCGCCAACGGCAAGGTCTATACCCTGTCCGACGCCTTCGTCTCCGGCGAGACCGCCGGCAAAGGTGAAGAAGGTGAAGTCGAGCTGGAGTTTCATGGCTTGCGCGGAGTGTGGCAATGAGCGGCACCGCCATCAAACTGTCCAAGCCGATCAAGGCGCACGGCGAAGAGATCAGCGAGCTCACGCTGCGGGAGCCCACTGTCAAAGACACGATCGAGGTGGGGCAACCCTTCTTGATCATCGTGGGCGATGGCGAGACCGGCATCCGCATCCAGAACAAAACCGTGGCCGCGTACATCGTGCGCCTGGCTGGCGTGCCGAACTCGACCGTCGAGCAGATGTCACTGAGCGACTTCAGCGCTGCCCAGGCGGCGGTGCTGGGTTTTTTCGGGGCGGGCGCCGACGGACAAGCGAGCAGCTGACCGACCGCGCCTTTGATCTGGCGCACTTCTGGCGGCTGGACCCGGAGGCTGTGATGCATCTATCACCCTCCCGATTCGCCGTGTACGAAGAGCAAGCCGAACGAATCGCCCACCTCAAGCAGCAAACAACGTAGGCAAACCATGGCAGAAAGCTATTCACTCAAGGCCGTCCTGAGCGCCGTCGACAATTTGTCGCCGGTGCTCAAGAGCGTCAACGCGTTGTCAAAAAACACACGCAAGTACCTGGGCGACGTGGGCAGCAGCCTTTCGTCGCTGGCGGGCAAGGTTGGCATTCCGTTGGGTCTGGTTTCAGGCCTGGCTGCTGGCCTTGGGGCGCTGGCTATCAAAAAGTATGTGACCGACTTTTCCGCGTTCTCAGAGGCGGTGATGAAAAGCGGCTTCGCGATGGGCATGAGCAACGCCGAAGCGCAGCGCATGAAGTATGTGGCCGAGCAGGCGGGCCTGCAGGTCGAGTCGCTGCAACTGTCCATGGGCAAGCTCAATAAAAACCTGGGCGCCGCCGGCAGCGGCAAGAATCAGGACCTTGAGCAACTGCTCAAGACTCTGGGTGTTCCGCTGCGGGGCGTCAACGGGCAGATCCGCAACGCCGCCGACATGCTGCCCGAGCTGGCCCAGGCATTCGTGAAAAATCAGGACCCGGTCAAGCAGGCCGCGATCAGCACCGCACTGTTCGGCAAGTCGTATCAAAACATGCTGCCATTTCTCAACGAGGGCAGCGAGGGCATAGCGAACAGCCTGGCGCGCTTCAAGCTGCTCGGCGATGTTGTGGACGATGTTGATCTCAAGGGCGCCAAAGCCTTCGGCGACCAACTGCAGGATCTGGGCTTTATTGGCCAGAACTTCCAACGCATGATCGCCCGCGAGCTAGTGCCGGTGCTCGGCCCGCTGATCGAGCGCCTGATCCAGTGGGTGGCGGCCAACAAGGCCCTGATTTCTGGGGAAATCAGCAAGGCCGTCAAGAGTCTGGTCGCTGCGCTGCAGGGCGTGGACTGGGCCGCCTTCATCGCTGGCGTGAAAGGCGCCTTTGCCGGTATCGGCCAGTTTATCGATTGGATCGGCGGTGCGAAGAACGCGCTGATCGCGCTGGTGATCGTCATGAACCTGCAAACCATTGCGGCGATGCTTGGCCTGATCGGTGCTTTTGGGCGCCTTGGCCTGGCTGTCGGCGGGTTGCTTCTCAAGCTGCCGTTCCTCGCGGCTGGCCTAACGACGGTCAGCACGGCACTTCTGGCGGCCGGCCGGGCGGCAATGACTTTCGGCCTGGCCATGTTGGCCAACCCCATCGTGCTGATCGCCCTGGCGATCGCAGCCGCCGCGCTGCTGATCTACTACAACTGGGACACCCTCAAGGCGTGGTTTGGTGCCTTCGTCACCTGGATGTCCGGCAAGTGGTCCGGCCTGCTGGTGCTGATTGGGCCATTGGGCGCCATGGCAAAGGTGATCGTGGACAACTGGGAGCCGCTCAAGGCGTGGTTCACGTCACTTTTCGATTGGATTGGCGAGCGTTTTGCCTGGGTCGCTGGCGTTGCGGGCGGGATTGGTCGCGCTGTTTCTGGCGTCTTCAGTTCTGGCTCGCCTGGGGCGTCCAGTGCGGCCAGCGTCGCCGCTGGCGCCAACATGCCCGCCACCGCGCCAGGCGCACTAGGCTCGGGTTCATTCAACATCAACGCCCCGGCGACTGCCAGCCTGAACGGCAAGGTCGATATCGACTTCAAAAACGCCCCGCCCGGAATGATGGTGACCCAGGCTAAGGCGGACGGCCCGCGTGTGGCGCTGAACACGAATGTTGGCTATCGAACGGTCGGCACCGAGGGGGCGTTCTGACATGGCAGATCTGAAGCTGCAACTGCAGCCCGCCAGCTTTCGCGGTGTGCCCTTCCAGGTCAACGCCGCCGGCGTGGAGGTGGGCCGGCGCGTGCAGGTGCATGAGTACCCGCAGCGCGACAAGCCCTGGACCGAAGACCTGGGCCGCGCCACACGCGCCTTCACGGTGGACGCCTTCGTTATTGGCGAGGACTACATCCGCCAGGCCAATGCGCTGATCGCCGCCGCAGAGGAAGAAGGCCCGGGCACGCTGGTGCACCCTTGGCTGGGCAGCATGCAAGTCAGCCTGAAGGATCTGCTGCGCGTCAACTTCGACGCCACGCTGGGGCAGGCTGTGGTCTCCTTTTCGTTTGTTGAGCCGGGCGAGCTGGCCTTCCCCTCGGCCGCCGACAGCACGCCCGCACTCAGCCAGGTGGCGGCTGACAACCTGTCCAGCGCCGGCGCCGAGAGTTTCGCCGACAGCTTTGATGTCGCCGGATTCCCGGCCTTCGTCAGCGACCTGGCGGGCCTCAACATCGCCAAGTCTTTCGGCCTCGCCAGCAGCCTGGGGGCAAGCTTTGCGCCGCTCTCAGTCTGGGCGCGTCAGCTCGGCGCTTACGCCACGGCCGCGCAAAGCCTGCTCGGCCTGCCGCAAACGTTGGGGGCCCAAGTGATGGACTGGTTTGACTTGTCCGGCATCGTTGCCTCGCTGTCTCTCGGCAGTGCCGCGTCGGGTCCCACGTTTGCCACGGCCACAGCCGCAGCACCCACCAGCGACCCGCTGGCGGCGATGGCCCTGGGCATCGTGGGCCTGGCCGGCAACGGCGGCGCCGGGGGCGCGCTCAATGCCCCTGTGCCCCCTGTTGCGGCCACGCCCACCCGTCGGCAGACCGTCCAGAACAACGCCGCCATCAATGCCCTGGTGCGTCGCGCCCTGCTGGCCCAGGCGGTGGGCATCAGCAGCCATGTCGATGCGACCGTGCAGACGGCTGCACACGGCGTGCGTGATGCCTTGTGCCGCGCGCTGGACCTTGAATCGTTGATCGCCGACGACGGCAGCTATGAAGCCCTGCAGGCCGCCCGCCGCGCAGTCTGGACCGACCTGACCACCCGCGCCAGCGGTGGTGCCCGGCTGGTGGACTACACGCCCACCGAGGTGCTGCCCGCCCTGGTGATCGCTTATGACCGGTACGAAGATGCCGGCCGCGCGGTAGAGCTGGCCGACCGCAACAACCTCATTCACCCCGGCTTCGTGCCCATGCGCACATTGCAGGTGCTCTCCCGATGACTGATGCCGCAAGCCTGGCGCGCCTGGTGGTTAACGGCGTCGAGTTCGGCGGCTGGAAGAGTGTGCGCATCGAAGCCGGCATCGAGCGCCAGGCGCGCAGCTTTGACCTGACGGTGACCGACCGTTGGCCCGGGCAGACCGACATTCCGCGTCGCGTGCGTCCGGGTGACGCCTGCGAGCTGTACATCGGCAATGACCGCGTGGCCACCGGCTACATCGACGGCACACCCATCAAGTACGACGGCGCATCGGTATCGGTTGGCATTCGGGGTCGCAGCAAGACGGCCGACCTGGTGGACTGCTGCCCCGTGCAGGGCAGCAAGGGCACCAGTGGCGGCGCGGGCGGCAACCGCTGGGCCAAGCTGGGCGTGCAGAGCATCAACAGCAGCGGCAACGCAGCGCCTGCAGCCCGCGCCATCACGCCCAATGCCAAGGGCGGCAGCGGTGGGCAGTGGCGCGCGGCCAAGCTGGAGCAAATTGCGGCCGACATGGCGGCCGAGTACGGCATCAAGGTGGTGGCCGAGGTAGATACCGGCGCCGCGCTGACGCACCAGGTGCAGCAGGGCGAAACGGTGTTCGAAAGCATTGACCGCATGCTGCGCGTGCGCCACTGCCTGGCCACCGACAACGCGCTGGGCGAGCTGGTGTTCATCGTCGCCGGGTCCGGCGGCAAGGCCGGCACCGCCCTGGAGCTGGGCAAAAACATCCGCAGCGGCGACACGGCGCTGGACTTCAGCAAGGTGTACAGCGAATACATTTGCAAGGGCCAAAAGGCCGTCAGCAGTCAGCAGACTGACGAAGACGAAGCGGGCAATGACATCGAAAGCGCCGTCACATCGTCCATCGGCTCCAGCGCCAGTGTCACCGATGGTCGCGTCAATCGCCGGCGCCTGCTGGTGCTCAAGCAGTCCGGCCAGGCCGACAACGGCACGGTCGCTGACCGCGTCAAGTTTGAGCGCGCCCACCGCGCTGCCAAGGCGCTGGAAACGGTTTACACGGTGGACGGTTGGCGGCAGCAAAGCGGCCAGCTTTGGGTGCAGAACCAGCAGGTGCGCGTGATCGACGGCCTGATCGGCTTCGACACCTACATGCTGATCGCCGAGGTGACCTACCTGCTCGATGAGCAGGGGCAGCGCACCGACCTCAAGGTCGGGCCGCTGGACGGCTACGTGTCGGCAGCGCAGAAAAAGCAAGCAAAAGCCGGCGGCCAGGGTGCAAAAAAACGCTACGGGTCCGGTGGCCTGAACCTGGCGGCGGTGCAATCGTGAGCGACGCAATGGCCGGCATGCGCGCCCTGGCCGGCCGCATCGGCAACATGCTCGCACGCGGGCGCGTGCGCAGCGTCAAGGCCAGCGGCAAGATGCAGGTGCTGCAGCTCGACCTGCTGGCCGGCGAAACCAAAGACCGCCTGGAGCACTTCGAGCCCTACGGTTTCACCTCGCACCCGAAGGCGGGTGCCGAGGCGGCTGTGGCCTTCCTGGACGGCGACCGCAGCCACGGCATTGTGCTGGTGGTAGCAGATCGGCGCTATCGGCTGACGACGCTGGCCGCCGGCGAGGTAGCCATCCATGACGATCTGGGTCAGAAGGTACACATCACGCGCGCCGGCATCGTCATCAGCGGCGCGGGCCTGCCCATCACCATCAACAACACGCCGCTGGTCACCATTGATTCGGCGCTGACCGTGACCGGCTCGCTGCAGGTGCAGGGCGCGGCCATCACGCACGCCGGCATAAACATCGGCAAGACGCACGTCCACTCAGGCGTCACGGCTGGCGGTGCTAACACCGGCCTGCCTTCGTAAAAGAAACACCATGACACCTGAACAACCGCTCAGCATCGTCGTCAACGGCATCGAGCAGAGCCTCGGCATGGCCGTGCGCGATGCCCTGCCGCGCGCCGTGATCATCAGCCTCTTCACCTGGGGCCGCGCCAAACCCGACGACGCGCTGCCGGGCGAAGAGCGCATGGGTTGGTGGGGAGACAGCTATGCGCCGGTCGAGCGCGACAGGATCGGCTCGCGCCTGTGGCTGCTCGCCAGGGCCAAGATCACAGCGCAAACACCGATGCTGGCCAAAGAGTACGTCGAAGAAGCGCTCGCCTGGCTGGTAACCGACGGCGTGGCCAGCCAGGTGCTGGTCGAGGCCGAGCGCCAGGGCCAGTCGCAAATTGCCATCCGCTGCCAGATCGTGCGCGGCAGCGGCCCGAACCTGGATATCCGTTTTAACAATGTTTGGAGTGCCTTGAATGTTTAACCGACCGCAACTGACGGCGCTGGTCAAGTCCCTGCGCGAAGACATGCTGTCTCGCGTGGGCGACGAAAGCCAACTGCGCCGCGCCGACGCAGAGGTTTACGCCCGCGTGTTTGCCGGCGCACTGCACGGTCTGTACGCCTATGCCGACTGGATCGCCCGCCAGATCATCTGGGACACCTGCGACGCCGACACGCTCGACCGCATAGCCTCTATGTGGCTAACGGTGCCGCGCAAGCCCGCAGCGGCCGCTACGGGCGCCGTGACCTTTGTGTTGGCGGTAGGGGTTACGGTGCCCACCGGCACCGTGCTGCAGGCATTCGATGGTGTGCAGTACACCACCACCGCCGCCAGCGCCGCCAGCGCTGCGCCCGTCGTCGCCGTGCTGGCCGGCGCAGCCGGCAACCGCGCGGCGGGCCAGGCGCTGTCCCTGGTGTCGCCGGTGCCAGGTGCGCAGACGCAGGCCACGGCCGGCGAGATATCTGGAGGGTCTGACATCGAGACCACCGAGTCGCTGCGCGCCCGGCTGATTGCCCGCGTGCAAACCCCGCCAGATGGCGGCAGCACCACCGACTACAAAATCTGGGCACTGGAAGTGGCTGGCGTCACCCGCGCCTGGGTAGCGCCGCTGGAGCTGGGCGCCGGCACAGTGACGGTGCGCTTTGTCCGCGACAACGATGCTGGCGGCCTTATCCCTGACGCGGCCGAGATCGCGACCGTCAAGGCCTACCTTGACACCAAACGGCCCGCCACGGCCGAGCTGTACGTGGTGGCGCCGGTGGCCGCCGCAGTCAACTTCACGATCACGCTGACCCCTTCGACCGCCGCCGTCAAGGCAGCAATCGAGGCCGAGCTGCGCGACCTGCTGCTGCGTGAAGCCGCGCCCGGCGTCACGCTGCTGCTCAGCCACATCCGCGAAGCCATCAGCCTGGCTGCTGGCGAGACCGATCACGTGCTCACCGTGCCGGTGGCCAACATCACACCAGCCGTCGGCACCATGCCGACGTTCGGGGCCATCACATGGCTGTAGTCAAAGCACGTGCAGACGCCTACACAGAGCAGCAGAACCGGCTGCTGCCGGCTGGCCCGGCCTGGCCACAGGAAGGCGCCAGCCAAACCGCCCGCGTCTTTCCCGCCACGGCCGCAGCGCTGGCTGAGATGCACGCCCGGGCCGAACAGCTGATCGAAGAGTCGGATGCACGCACCACCAGCGAGCTGCTGGTCGATTGGGAGCGCGTTGTCGGCCTGCCAGATCCCTGTCTCGATCCACCCCGCTCAGTGGCTGAGCGGCGCCGGCGAGCTGTCCAGCGCTTGACCTTTCAAGGCGGCCAATCGGTCGCCTTTTTTATTGGCTTTCTTGAGGCGCTTGGCTATGCCGGCAGCACGGTTACCGAATTCCGGCCGATGCGCTGCAACAGCAAGTGCAATGCCGCGCTGAACCAGGGCGGCTGGCGTTATGGCTGGCGCGTCAATGTGCCGCGCAACGTCGACGTGCGCGTCATGACCGTGCGCGGCCGCTGCAATGACCCGCTGCGCACCTGGGGCGACCCGGGCCTCGAATGCCTTTTGTCAGTTCATAAACCCGCGCACAGCCGGCTCTTTGTCGGCTACGGCGTCTAGCTTTTTAATAGGAGATTGCATGAAACGTATTAACACGGCTACGAAAGTGGTCGACAAATTCGGGGCCGGCAAACACGGCTTCACCGACGGCAATGTGATCGGTGGCACCCCGGCCACAGATCTTGAGGCAATCCTCTTCGATAAC